>NZ_JARHXQ010000063.1:0-68838 GCF_029222765.1 Arthrobacter sp. Cr_A7
ATCGATTCGGACTACTCGAGGCCGCGGCGCTTTAGCAGCGGTTCCAGTCTTGCTTCGCGGCCGCGGAGGGTTCGGAAGGACTCCAGCGGGTCGCGGCTGTTGCCTTGGGACAGCAGCTCCCGGCGGAAGCGTTCGCCGTTGGCGCGGGTGAGGCCGCCGTTCTCGGTGAACCAGTCCACCGTTTCGGCGTCCAGCACTTCGCTCCAGATATAGGAGTAGTAGCCTGCGGCGTAACCGGCGCCGGCAAAGACGTGCTGGAAGTAGCCCGTCCGGTACCGCGGCGGGATCAGGGGATGGGCAATTCCCGCGGCGGCGAGGGCCTTCGCCTCAAACTCCAGCGCGTCCTCCGGCACATTGCCGGGCTCCAGCACATGCCACGCCAGATCCAGCAGCGCGGCGCCCAGGTATTCGGTGGTGGCGAAGCCTTCACCCCACAGCCGGGATTCGTTGAGCCGCTCCACAACATCCCGGGGAAGCGGCTCGCCCGTGGCGTGGTGCCGGGCATAGTTTGAGAGCACTTCCGGCCACATGATCCACATTTCATTCACCTGCGAGGGGTACTCCACGAAGTCGCGGGGCACGGACGTGCCGGAAAACCGCGGATACGTGACGTTGGAGAAGAGACCGTGCAGGGCATGCCCAAATTCGTGGAACGCCGTGCGGAGCTCGTCCAGGGTCAGCAGTGTGGGTTCGCCAGCCGGCGGCTTGGAGATGTTCAGGTTGTTGATGACCACGGGCCGGGTCCCGAGCAGGGCCGACTGGTCCACCAGGGAATTCATCCATGCTCCGCCACGCTTGGACTCCCGGCTGTAGTAGTCGCCCAGGAAGAGGCCCAGCCCGCTGCCGTCCTCGTTGCGGACCTCCCAGACCCGGACGTCCGGGTGGTAGCCGGGCAGGTCCGTCCGCTCATGGAACGTAATGCCGTACAGGGACGTCGCGGCAAAGAACACCCCATCGGTCAGCACCCGGTCCAGCTCAAAGTACGGGCGGAGCGCCTGCTCATCGACGTCGTACTTTTCCCGGCGGACCTTGGCCGAATAGTAGGCCCAGTCCCAGGCCTCCAGCGGATGGCCGGCAACGTCTGCCAGCGCAGCGGCCTCGGTGTCCGCGTTACGGACAGCTGCCGGTGCCAGCCGGTTCAGCATCGACTGGACGGACCCGAAGTCCGGTGCGGTCTGGCGGTCCACCACCAGCTCGGCGTAGTTGGCAAAGCCCAGGAGGGAAGCCTTCTCCGCCCGCAGGCCGGCCATGGACCGTGCCAGATCAAGCACGTCAAGGCTTCCCCCGCTGCTGCCGCGGGCCACCGAAGCCTCAAAAAGACGACGGCGGACGTCCCTGTCCTCGAGCGCTGCCAGGGCCGGCTGGTTACCGGGCTGAATGAGTGTGAGAAGGAATTTGCCCTCATGGCCCGCTGCCCGGGCCGCTTCGGCTGCGGCGGCAACATCATCCGCCGGCAGGCCCGCGAGTTCCCCGGCGCTGTCCAGGAGCAAAGCCGCGGACTTCATGCCTTCCTTGACCCGCTGGCCGAATTCGGTACCGAGGCGGGCAAGTTCGGCATTGATCGCCATTAGCCGTTCCCGTCCGGGACCGTCGAGCTGGATGCCGGACTGCCGGAACTCCTTCAGATACTCCTCGACCAGGCGGGCGGACTCGGGGTCACACGCGGACGCATCAACCGCCGAAAACCTCTCGAACAGGGCCCGGTTCAGGAAGATCTCGTCCTGGTGCGCCGAGAACCGGGGTGAACATTCGGTCTCGAGGGTGCGGATCTGCTCCGAAGCATCTGCGGACACCAGCGTGAAGAATGCCGCGGCTGCACGCTCCAGGAGCCGCCCGGACCGTTCCATCGCCACCACTGTGTTGTCGAAGTCTGCCGGTGCCGGATCGTCCACGATCGCCCGGATTTCGGCCAGATGTTCGGCAAGCCCGGCCTCGAGGGCGTCCGAGTAATGCGAGGCATCAATCGCGTCAAAAGGCGGAAGCCCGTACGGCAGGGGACTGGGGACCAGAAGGGGGTTCGTCGTCATGGGGTAAACCTTTCACAGCAAGGCACGCTTCTCAATGTGGGGAAATATCACCCCCCCGGGGCGCTGACCTCTTTAGAATGACGGCTATGGGGACCGTAGCCGGCAAGGGGCCGGGGCGCATCAGCGCCCGCGTCTTGGCGATGTCATTGGCCGGAGCACTGTGGCTGACCGGTGCGCTGGCAGGCTGCGGGCTGCTCGCCGAGCAGGACGGGACTCCGTCCGCACCGGCGGGTTCCCCCTCCGCCGTAACAGCGCCGGTGGCAGGGACAGCGTCCGGTACCACCCCGCCAGCCACGCCCACGCCCACTCCCACGCCCGGAAAGGGCCCGGACTGCCCCGTCCTCCGCTGTACGTCCGTGCTGGTCACTGGCGACATGCTGGTCCACGCCGAGCTCTGGCAGCAGGCACAGCAGGACGCCGCTGCCGCCGGCAAGCCAGGCCTGGACTTCGTGCCCCTGCTGGAGGGCCATCGCCGCTACATCAACAACAGCGACCTTGCCATCTGCCACCAGGAGACACCCGTGGCGGTCCCGGAGGGGCCCTTCTCCGCCTATCCGTCCTTCAACGTCCCGCCCCACATCATCACAGCCTCCAAAGCGGTGGGCTACCAGGCGTGCACCACGGCGAGCAACCACACCATCGACCGCGGCACGGACGGGCTGCTGCGGACCCTCGACGCGCTGGACGCCGCGGGCCTCAAGCACACAGGCTCGTACCGTACGGAAACGGAGTCCCAGGGGATTTTGATCCTGCAGACACCAGCCGCAAAAGTGGCTGTCATCCAGGCGACTTATGGGCTCAACGGGCTCATTGCGGAGCACCCCTGGCAGGTGGACATGCTGGACGCGCCGGCCATGATTGCCAAGGCCGAAAAAGCCCGGGAACTGGGTGCGGATATCGTCCTGGGAGCCATGCACGCGGGCGACGAGTACGCCAGCCAACCGAACATGCAGCAGCAGGACGTGGCGCACGCCCTGGTGGACAGCGGGCAGTTCAACCTAATCTACGGGCACCACACCCACTCGGTGCTGCCGATCGAAAACTACAAGGGCACCTGGATCGTGTACGGGCTGGGCAACGGCGTCACCGAGCTCTCACCCTGGCATGTGGTCAACAATGAAGGCCTGCTGGTCCGCGCCCAGTTCGGCCAGGATGCTTCCGGCAGGTGGACTGCCACGGACCTCGCCTGGGCGCCCTCAGTTATGGTCCGCGACCCTTACCGGTGGTGCTCGGTGGCCGCGGACGCGCCGCAAGGACCGTGCGCGGGACCGGAAGCCGACGCCGCAACCCGGCAGCGGACGGTGGCCGTAGTGGAGTCGATGGGCGCGCCGGCCGCCGGCGCGCACGAACTCCTCATCACCCGCGGGCCGTAACAGCTCAGCGCGGCCGGCGCGCCGCGTGCTCCCTCGCCAGTTCAGCGAACCGGTCATCCGGCTGGCCGGGCTCAAACGTTCCGAACTTCCGTTCAGCTGCGGTGCGGATCAGGAAATCGGCAATGGCAGGGTTTTTCGGCAGCAGCGAACCGTGCAGGTAACTGGCCACGATGTTGCGGTAGCGGGCTCCTTCGTGACCGTCGTTGCTGTTGTTGCCGGTCCCCTTGGCCACGGTGCCGAGCGGACGGACCCCGCTGCCCAGCGTCGTCTGGCCGCTGTGGTTTTCGTAGCCGAGGACTTCACCGAACTCGGGCGTCGATACCTTGACGTTTCCGATCAGGCGTTCGTCGGTGCCGTGGGTTTCCACGTCAAGGATGCCGATACCGGGGATCACGGCGCCTGTGCGGGTCTTGAAAAATTGGCCAAACAGCTGGTACAGCCCGCAGATAACCAGCATGGGAGCGCCGTCCTCCGCCAGGTCCTTGAGAGCGCCCGCCCTTGACTGCAGGTCGTCCTGGATGACCAGCTGCCCGCTGTCCTGGCCGCCGCCGCCCACGATGATGTCCACGTCATCGGGAAAAGGATCACCGACGTTGTATTCAAGCAGTTCGGGCGTGTAACCGTGCCAGCCGATGCGCCGCTGCAGGACCAGGGCGTTGCCCCAGTCGCCGTAGATGTTCATGTCGCGCGGGTAGAGCTGCACCACCCGGAGCGTGCCCTTGCCCTCAGCCGCGGCGGGTGTTCCAGTGCTCAAGAGACAACCTCCACGGTGGTGATTTTGGACAGTTCACGGCGGATGGCCAACATGGCGGTGTAGGTGCAGAAGATGCGCTTGGGCTTGCCCTGGGCCTCCCGGATGAACGCAGCCAGTGCCGGCGCGATCTCCGGCTGCACCGCGCCGGTAGGGACGTCGTCGTATTGCAGCCGGAGCGCCATGTCATACGCCCGGGATCCGGTCAGCTGGTCCACGCCCTCCTCGCGGAGGGAGTCGAACTCCACGTCCCACAGCCATGACATGTCGCGGCCGTCGGCGTAGTTGTCATTGATGGCGATCATCGTGGCGTAGCCGCGGGCGGGGAAGGACTTGAGGCCCAGCCGGAAACCGCTGGGGTTCTTGACCAGCACCAGGTCCAGGGGCTGGCCGTCCACCGTGAGGCTTTCGCCGCGGCCGAAGGCAGGCGCAACCTGGGACAAGGCCTCCAGCAGGGATTCGTGGTCCGCAGTGGCCGCTCCGCTGCCGCAGATGCTCCGCGCCAGGGTCAGGGCAGCGGCCGCGTTAAAGATGTTGTACACCCCCCGGAGCTTCATCCCGGTGGTGACCGTGACGCCGTCGTACTCAAAATCGGCGCTGTCCGCGCCAACCTTTCGGAGTACGACGTCGGCGGCGGGCTTTTCCGGAAGCCCCGCCGGGGCGGGGCTTCCGGGGGCAGCGCGCATGTCGTCGTCGTTGGGGAACGTCCCCAGCAGCGAATCGTCCAGGCCGAAGTACCTGACTTCCTGCCCGGTGAGGGTCTCGGCGATCCTGGCCACCCGGGGGTCTTCACGGTTGAGAACAACCGTCCCGGTGGTCTTGGCGGCGATGTGCTGGAGCAGCTGCGCCGTCTTATCGATTTCACCAAACCGGTCCAGCTGGTCGCGAAGGACGTTAAGCAGGAGGCAGTAGCGCGGGGGCACGCTGTTGACGAAGTGGACGGCGTGCGCCTCATCCAGCTCCAGGACCGCGATATCGGCTTTAAGCCTGCCCCGCCAGTCCACCTCGCCCAACAGGGCAGCGGCGACGCCGCGCGTGAAGTTGCTGCCGGTGCGGTTGGTGAAGACCTTGAGACCCTGGCTCTCCAGCAGTTCCACCACCATTTTGGTTGTGGTGGTTTTGCCGTTGGTACCGCTGACGACGGCGACACCGTGGGGGAGGGTGCTGAGCGTCCGCCGCATGAAGCCGGGGTCGATTTTTTCGACCACCAGGCCCGGCAGGGCGGAACCGCCGCCCCGGAGCCGGGACGCCCGGCGGACCAGCTTGCCGAGCGGAACACTGAAGGAAAACATGATTCGAATATATCCCAGCAGCGGCATGCAACCGCCGCCGGGGTGCTTCCCCGACGGGCAGAAGTGCGCGGTCCCCGTATGCTGGATGGATGACAAATTCCCTTTCAGCTGCTTCGGCGCGCCTTGGCGCAGGCCTGCGGATCGGCGTGCTGGCGCTCCAGGGCGATTTCCGCGAGCACCTTCGGGCAGCGGAGGCATCCGGCGCCAAGGGCGTCAGCGTCCGCCGTCCCAAGGAACTGGACGGACTGGACGGACTGATCATTCCCGGCGGCGAATCAACGGCGATCGACAAACTGGCCCGTGCCTTCGACCTGGCGGAACCGCTGCGGGAGCGCATTGCCGAGGGACTGCCCGTCTACGGATCCTGTGCAGGCATGATCCTGCTGGCCTCTGACATCGCCGACCCCGCCACTGACCTCGCCGGCAATCCGCAGCAGACATTCGGCGGCCTGGATATCACTGTCCGGCGCAACGCCTTCGGCCGCCAGCGTGAGTCCTTCGAGGCGGACCTTGAGTTCAAGGGCCTGGATTTCAGCGCCACGGATTCGGGCGTCGCCCCGGTCCACGCCGTCTTCATCCGCGGGCCGTGGGTGGAACGGGTTGGCCGGGACGTGGAAGTCCTGGCACAGGTGGAACCGGCCGACCCCGAGCACGCGTCCCACGCTGTCCCGCTGCCCGGGACGGCTAGAATTGTTGCAGTGCGTTCCGGCCACCTGCTGGCCACCTCCTTCCACCCGGAAGTGACTGGCGAAAAACGCGTACACGAACTTTTTATCCGCATGATCAGAGGAGAAGCGTAAAGCATGTCAGGCCACTCCAAATGGGCGACGACCAAGCACAAGAAGGCGATCATTGACAGCCGCCGCGCAAAGTCGTTCGCCAAGCTGATCAAGAACATCGAAGTTGCAGCCCGGATGGGCGGCCCGGACCTCGCGGGCAACCCCGGCCTGGAACTGGCGGTCACCAAGGCGAAGAAGACGTCCGTCCCCAATGACAACATCGACCGCGCCATCAAGCGCGGGGCCGGCCTTACCGGCGAAGTGGTGGACTACACCGAGATCATGTACGAAGCCCGCGGCCCGCAGGGCTCTGCCCTGCTGATCGAGTGCCTGACGGACAACAAGAACCGCGCCGCCTCCGAGGTCCGCCTCGCTATCTCGCGCAACGGCGGCACCATCGCCGATCCCGGCTCCGTCAGCTACCTCTTCACCCGCAAGGGCGTGGTGAACCTGCCGAAGAACGGACTCAGCGAGGACGACGTCCTGATGGCGGTCCTGGATGCCGGCGCCGAGGAAGTCAAGGACAACGGCGACACCTTCGAAATCCACTCCGAGCCCGGCGACCTGCCTGCCATCCGAGAGGCGCTGAAGGAAGCCGGCATCGAATACGACACCGACGAGGTGGAGTTCGTGCCGTCCATGCAGGTGGAGCTGGACGTCGACGGTGCCCGCAAGTTCCTCAAGCTCGCCGATGCCCTTGAGGACCTCGACGACGTGCAGAACGTCTACAGCAACGCCGACCTCACTGACGAAGTCCAGGCCGCCCTGGAATCCGAGTGATGTTTGGCCTTGCCTGCTGAAGTCCTGCGCCCGTGACGCTGCGCGTACTGGGCGTGGACCCCGGCCTCACCCGCTGCGGAATCGGTGTGGTGGATGTCGAACGCAACAGGCGGGCCACCATGGTTGCGGTCGGTGTGGTGGGAACCTCCCCGGAAGAGACTCTTGACCAGCGCCTCCTCGTGATCGCCCTGGCCATCGATGAGTGGCTGGACCGCTACGAGCCGCAGGTGCTCGCCGTCGAGCGCGTCTTTTCCCAACTCAATGTCAGCACCGTGATGGGCGTGGCCCAGGCGTCCGGGGTGGTGATCGCCGCCGCGGCCCGCCGCGGGATTCCCGTTGCCCTGCACACGCCGTCCGAGGTCAAGGCGGCAGTGACGGGCAGCGGTTCGTCCAACAAGGACGCGGTCACCAAGCTGGTCACCAAGATCCTCCGCCTGGACGCCCCGCCACGCCCCGCCGACGCCGCGGACGCCCTCGCCCTTGCCATCACCCACGCCTGGCGTGCTGGCAGTGGCGCATCCGTGGCCACGACGGGCCCCGGGAGTTCATCGCTCACTCCGGCGCAGCGGGCATGGGCAGAGGCTGAAGCCAAGGCGCGGCGCGCACGCTGAATGTCCCTGCCCCTTGCTAGGGTATTCGTAAATATGTTCGGATAGCCGGCTCTTTACCAGAAGCCCGGCAGACACCAGGAGCCCGGCTTTGATCAGTTTCCTCCGCGGAACCGTAGCGCACGTAGGCCTGTCCACGGCCGTGATTGACCTCAACGGTGCCGGGATGAGCGTCTACGCCACCCCGCAGACCCTCAGTGGCCTGCGCACCGGTGAGGAAGGAAAGCTGTTCACCTCCCTGATCGTCCGGGAGGATTCCCTCACCCTTTTTGGTTTCGCCTCCGACGATGAACGCGAAGTGTTCGACGTGCTGCTCAGCGTCAGCGGAGTGGGCCCCAGGCTGGCATTGGCTGTCCTGGCAGTCCATGATCCCGAGGCCATCCGGGTTGCAGCCCACACCGGCGACAGCAAGACCTTCACCAAAGTGCCCGGCATCGGTCCCAAGGTGGCAGGCCGGATCGTGCTGGAACTGGCCGGAAAGCTCGTCCCGCACGGCACCGCCGGTTCAGCAGCGGCGCCCACCGCCGCCGAAGCCGCCTGGAAGCCGCAGGTGGTTGCAGCCATGACCAGCCTCGGCTGGTCTGAAAAGGACGCGTCAACCAGCATCGACAAGGCGTTGGCGGACGATCCCGAGGTCTCCTTCCGCGGCAACGTCCCCGAGATTCTGCGGACCACCCTGCGCTGGCTCGGCCAGGACGGGGCGCGCGCCGGCAACCGTGTAGGCAGCCGTGGCTGAACCGTCGCTGGTGGCGGCGGGGGAGGAGCCGGAGGAACGTGCCATCGAAGCCGCCCTCCGGCCCAAGAACCTGCACGACTTCGTGGGCCAGCACCGGGTGCGGAAACAGCTCTCGCTGGTTCTGCAGGCATCACGCATGCGGGGCCGCAGCGCAGACCATGTGCTGTTCTCCGGGCCGCCCGGCCTGGGCAAGACCACCCTTGCCATGATTGTCGCGTCCGAGATGAACGCCCCCCTGCGCATCAGCAGCGGTCCCGCCATCCAGCACGCCGGCGACCTCGCGGCCATCCTCTCCTCGCTGTCCGAGGGCGAGGTCCTGTTCCTCGACGAAATCCACCGTATGTCCCGCCCGGCCGAAGAGATGCTCTACATGGCCATGGAGGACTTCCGGGTGGACGTCGTGGTGGGCAAGGGCGCCGGCGCCACGGCCATCCCGCTGGAACTGCCCCCGTTCACGCTGGTGGGTGCAACAACCCGTGCCGGGCTGCTTCCCGGGCCGCTGCGCGACAGGTTCGGCTTCACCGGACACCTGGAGTTCTACTCCGTGTCCGAACTGGAGCTCGTCCTGCGCCGCTCGGCCGGGCTGCTGGACCTGAAGGTGAACTCAGCCGGCTTCGCCGAAATCGCCGGCCGTTCACGCGGAACGCCCCGTATCGCCAACAGGCTGCTGCGCCGCGTCCGGGACTGGGCGCTGGTCCATGGCATCGAACAAATCGACGCAAGGGCAGCCTCCGCTGCCCTGGACATGTACGAGGTGGACAAGAAGGGGCTGGACCGCCTGGACCGTTCGGTGCTTGAGGCGCTCATCACCAAGTTCGGCGGGGGACCAGTGGGGCTTTCCACCCTGGCCATCGCCGTCGGCGAAGAAACCGAAACCGTGGAAACGGTGGCCGAGCCCTTCCTGGTCCGTGAAGGGCTTCTTGGCCGCACCCCGCGGGGCCGGATCGCCATGGCCCCGGCCTGGACGCACCTCGGCTATGCCATCCCGTCCGGTGTCTTCGCACAGGAGCAGCTGGACCTGTTCGACCCCGGGACGGGCAGCGACGAAGCGGCAGGGGATTGGGCTCCGGAAAGCCAATAGCAGGCTCCCTTCAGCTTTTCCCTTTAGACTGGTATGACGCCCGGCACGTTCGGGTCTCTGTTTCGTGGGTGGCACCGGCCCCCTGCGTCGCTGGGGAAGGAACCGGTCAGGCCTCTGCCTGCCTGAGGGTCCTGCCCCGGCCGGAGCGAAGCCGATGTTGCTGGAAATTCAGCTAGCTAAAAATAAAAGGACGGAATTCCCCTTGGATCTAATGTCAATTCTCCTGTTCGTCATGCTCGGCGTGTTCATCTTCATGATGTTCCGCCGCAACAAGAAGACGCAGCAGCAGCAGGCGGAGCTCCAGTCGAAGTTCGCCCCGGGCGTCGACGTTATGACCAGCTTCGGCCTCTTTGGCCGGATCGTGAGCATTGACGAGGCCGAGAACAAGGTCACCCTTGAGCTTTCCCCCGGCAACCTGGCCACCGTGCACCGCCAGGCCGTCACCAAGATCGTGGAGCCGGCCGCAGTACCGGTGCCGGAAGCCGAATCGCCCGCCGTGCCCGACGATGCCTCTTCCCTCACCGTCCAGGACAGCGGAAGCACCGCTGTGCCGGCGGAGACGCCGGACGAAACCCTGAAGCGCCTCAACGACGAGGGCAAAAAGGACATCTAGTCCCGCACCGCTTTTCACCTCTACCGCAGCGGATCACCGCCGGTGCACGCAACAGCAGGCACCGGCGGTTCCTCCGTGAATAAGAGAAAGATCGACAATGGCACGAACTGGCCCCAAGAAACCAGGCCTCAGGGTCCTGGTCTGGCTCGGTGTACTCATCGCCGCGCTGACCGCCGTCCTGGCCGGCGGCATCCTGGCCGGGCAGGCAAGCTGGGCGCCCAAGCTGGCTCTGGACCTCGAAGGCGGAACCCAGATGATCCTGGCGCCGAAGGTCGAGGGCGGTTCGGACATCAACGAAGAGCAGCTCAACCAGGCGGTGGCCATCATCCGCCAAAGGGTTGACGGCTCAGGCGTCGCCGAAGCCGAGATCAGCACCCAGTCCGGGCGCAACGTGGTGGTCAGCCTTCCCGGAACCCCCTCCAGCCAGACCCGCGACCTGATCCAGGCGTCCGCTGACATGAACTTCCGCCCCGTGCTCCTCAACGGAGCCGGTGCGCCGGTCCCCGAGGAGTCCCGGGCGCCCGAAGACCAGCTGCCCAAGCCAACGGCCGAGCCCGCCAACAGCAGCGACATCAACTGGATCACGCCCGAGATCTACCGCCAGTTCGAGACCCTGGACTGCGACAATCCGTCGCAGGACGAGCAGGAACGCTCCGACCCGGCCAAGCCGCTGGTCACCTGCGAACCCGCCACTGACACCACGCCTGCCATCAAGTACATCCTGGGTCCGGTTGAGGTCAAGGGCAGCAACATTGTCACCTCGTCCTTCCAGCTGCAGCAGGGCGCACAGGGAGCCGTCACAAACGACTGGGCAGTCAATATCCAGTTCGACGACGAGGGAACGGCCAAGTTCAAGGAAGTCACCGAACGCCTGAACCAGTTCTACGTGGCCGCCGGCGGGGAATCGGGCACCGACCCCAAGGCCCAGTTCGCCATTGTCCTGGACGACCAGGTCATCTCCGCACCCCGTTCGCTGGCTGTCATCACGGACGGCCGTCCGCAGATCACAGGCGGTTTCACCGAGCAGACGGCCAAGGCACTTTCGGACCAGCTCCGGTTCGGCGCCCTTCCGATCAGCTTCGAAATCCAGAGCGAGCAGCAGATTTCCGCCACTTTGGGTGGCGAACAGCTGCGCATGGGCCTTCTGGCCGGCCTGATCGGGCTCCTGCTGGTGGTGGTCTACTCGCTCTTCCAATACCGGGCGCTGGGCTTCGTCACCATCGCCTCCCTGGTGGTGGCCGGTGTCCTCACCTACCTGGCCATCGCCATCCTCGGCTGGACGGAAAACTACCGCCTGTCCCTGGCCGGCGTCGCCGGCATCATCGTTGCCATCGGCCAGACAGCGGACTCCTTCATCGTCTACTTCGAACGCATCCGCGATGAGCTGCGCGAAGGCCGCGGCCTGGTGTCCGCCGTCGAGAACGGCTGGAAGCGGGCCAAGCGCACCGTGCTTGCCTCCAAGGCAGTCAACCTGCTGGCCGCGCTGGTCCTGTACTTCGTAGCAGTGGGCAACGTCCGCGGATTCGCCTTCACCCTGGGCCTGACCGCCATCGCCGACCTCATCGTGGTGTTCATGTTCACGCACCCCACGCTGCAGCTGCTCGCCCGCACCAGGTTCTTCGGCGAGGGCCACCCGCTGTCCGGCCTTGACCCCAAGCGCCTCGGGGCCGTGCCGCTGTACCGCGGTGCCGGACGCCTGCGCACCCCCGAGGACAAGCCGTCCGTGGTCCGTGCCAAGAACGCCGGCGCGGCGGCGGAAGCTGAACGCAGGATGACCATCGCGGAACGCCGCCTGGCGGAGAAGCAGGAGCAGCTTGCCGGCTCCTCGAAAACCGCAGCGAAGGAGAACAAGTAATGTCCGGCTTCGCCAACTTCGGTAACGAGCTCTACACCGGAAAGCGTTCCTACAACTTTGTGGGTTCCAAGAAAATCTGGTTCATCATCGCCGCCGTCGCGGTGGCCCTGTCCATCATCATCCCGGTGGCCAAGGGCGGCTTCAACCTCGGCATTGAATTCCGGGGCGGATCCGAGTTCACGGTCTCCAACGTGAAGACCACGGACGCAGCCCTGGGCGAGAAAGCCGTCACGGACGTGGTGGAGGGCAGTGTTCCCCGCGTGGCCAACGTGGCCGGAACCACCATGCGGATCCAGACGGACAAGCTCACGGATGATGAGACACTCCGGATCAAGGAGGGCCTGACCACAGCGTACGGCGTCACCGACAACGAGGTGACCTCGACCTTCGTGGGACCCACCTGGGGCGCCGACGTCACCAAGCAGGCACTGATCGGCCTGGTGATCTTCGTGCTGCTGGCCGCCGTGCTGATGGCACTTTACTTCCGGACCTGGAAGATGTCGCTTTCGGCGATCGCGGGCATGGCGGTGACCATGTTCATCACGGCCGGCGTCTATGCCCTCAGTGACTTCGAAGTGACGCCGTCGGCCATCATCGGCTTCCTCACCGTCCTGAGCTACTCGCTCTACGACACCGTGGTGGTGTTCGATAAGATCCGCGAAAATACGGCAGAACTGGACGCTTCAACGCGCCGCACGTTCGCGGAGGAAGTCAACCTCGCCGTGAACCAGACTCTGGTCCGCTCGATCAACACCATGATGGTGGCCATCCTCCCGGTGGGTGCCATCCTGTTCATCGGTGCAGGCCTGCTGGGTGCGGGTACTCTCCGCGACCTTTCGCTGGCGCTGTTTGTCGGTATCCTCATCGGCACGGCCGCCACGATCTTCGTCGCTGCCCCGATGTACGCCTGGCTGCGGCAGAACGAACCGGACCTTGTCAGGCAGGCCAAGCGCGTGGAGCACCGCCGGGCCAGCACCACGGAGCGGCCCGCTTCGGCTGAACCTGCCCAGGCCTGAACAGGCGCAATCCCACGAACGGGCGCAACACCCCAGGCTGATTGCCTGAAAGCCAGCAAGGGCCGGACACCACAGGTGTCCGGCCCTTGCCTGTTCCTTCGGCACATTTAGGGGCCGGTTATAAAAGTCGCCGCCGCGGGGAATAGACTGAGGTAATTAAGACGGTGGTGAGGGGTGCTTCATTGGAAGAACGTTCGGCGTCGGCGCCAACGGCACAGGGAGACAAGAATCCTGCCGGTGTACAAACCGGGGTTGCGGCATCAGCGCGCCCAGGCTCATTGGTGCCCGTTGACAACTCGGGGTCCCGCCCCACATTCCCCGGACGCAGGGAGCGCACCCGCTCCAGGCTGGCCCGCCTGACCGGGCGCGGCACCGCTACCTATTCGCCCATCCTCGAGCCGCTGCTGAGGACCGTACGGGCCAACAACCCCAAAGAGGACTTCGACCTCATCCAGCGCGCGTTCGACGTCGCGGAGCAGAGCCACCGGGGCCAGAAACGGAAAAGCGGCGATCCGTACATTACCCACCCCGTGGCAGTGGCCACCATCCTCGCCGAGCTGGGGCTCAGCGGAACCACCCTGGCAGCTGCCCTCCTGCACGACACCGTAGAGGACACCCCCTACACCCTCGCTGACCTGAAGCGGGACTTCGGCCCCGAAGTGGCCATGCTGGTTGACGGCGTCACCAAGCTGGACAAGGTCAGCTTCGGCGAGGCCGCCCAGTCCGAAACGGTCCGCAAGATGGTTGTTGCGATGGCCAAGGACATCCGTGTCCTGATGATCAAACTGGCCGACCGGCTGCACAACGCCCGCACCTGGCGCTTTGTCTCCGCCGAATCGTCGGCACGCAAGGCCCGTGAAACCCTGGAGATCTTCGCTCCGCTGGCGCACCGCCTGGGCATGAACACCATCAAGTGGGAGCTGGAGGACCTCTCCTTCGCCGCACTGTACCCGAAGGTATACGAAGAGATCGTGCGGATGGTGGGGGACAGGACTCCCGAGCGCGAGAAGAGCCTGAGCGTCATCCGCGACCAGATCACCGAGGACCTGCGCACCGCCCGGATCAAGGCCACCATCACGGGACGGCCCAAGCACTACTATTCGATCTACCAAAAGATGATTGTCCGTGACAAGGACTTCGACGACATCAACGACCTCATGGGCGTCCGCGTCCTGGTGGACTCCGTCCGGGACTGCTATGCAGCCCTGGGCACGATGCATTCGCGCTGGAACCCGCTGCCCGGCAGGTTCAAGGACTACATTGCGATGCCCAAGTTCAACATGTACCAGTCGCTGCACACCACGGTAATCGGCCCCGGCGGCAAGCCCGTGGAAATCCAGATCCGGACCCACGAAATGCACCGCCGGGCGGAATACGGTGTGGCAGCACACTGGAAGTACAAGGACCAGCCCAACCGTACCGCCGTGGGCCCCGGCAGCCCCCGTGACGGCGACATGGGCTGGCTCCGCTCCCTGGTGGACTGGCAGCAGGAGACCTCGGATCCGGGCGAGTTCCTGGACTCCCTGCGCTTCGAGATCAACGCCCGCGAGGTGTTCGTTTTCACCCCCAAGGGTGAGGTCATGGCACTTCCGGCCGGCTCCACCCCTGTCGATTTCGCCTATGCGGTCCATACGGAAGTCGGACACCGCACCATCGGCGCGCGCGTCAACGGGAAGCTGGTTCCGCTCAACAGCGAACTGAACCACGGCGACTGGGTGGAAATTTTCACGTCCAAGGCCGAAGGCGCCGGGCCCAGCCAGGACTGGCAGCACTTCGTCAAGAGCGCACGTGCCCGGAACAAGATCCGGCAATGGTTCAGCAAGGAACGCCGCGAAGAGGCGATCGACCGCGGCAAGGAACTCCTGACCCGGGCCATGCGGAAGCAGAACCTTCCCCTGCAGCGCCTGATGACGCACGAGGCCCTGGCAGCGGTTGCCGAAGAATTCAAGTACGTGGACATCTCCGGCCTCTACGCCGGAGTGGGCGACGGCCACACCTCCGCCCAGTCGGTGATGGAGAAGCTCGTCGAAAGCCTCGGCGGCAACGAGAGCGCCGACGACGACATCTCCGAAGTCAGCATCCCCACCCAGGTCACCAAGGCGCGGTTCTCGGATTCCGGAGTGGTGGTCCGCGGCGTCGGCGACGTCTGGGTCAAGCTGGCGCGCTGCTGCACCCCTGTCCCGCCCGACCCCATCCTGGGATTCGTGACCCGCGGCTCGGGCGTATCCGTGCACCGGACGGACTGCACCAACATTTCGGACCTTAAGGACCAGCCGGACCGGATTGTCGACGTTGACTGGGCACCCACCCAGTCAAGCGTGTTCCTCGTTGAGATCCAGGTGGAAGCCCTGGACCGCAAGTCCCTGCTGTCCGACGTGACCCGGGTGCTTTCGGAAAACCACGTGAACATCCTTGCCGCCAGCGTCCACACATCCACCGATCGTGTGGCCATCTCAAAGTTCGCCTTCGAGATGGGCGACCCCAAGTACCTGAGCCACGTCCTCAGCGCCGTCCGCCGGATCGACGGTGTCTTTGACGTCTACCGCACCACTGGGAACAAGCGCCGGAGCTAGCCGGGCCAGCTTGTCCAGTGCCGCCCTTTTGTGCGGCACCCGCGGCGATGCCTCAATTGCGAGGACCAGCAGCCGCAGCCGCACGTCCTTCTGCGGTCGGGCCAGTAACCGCTCAAGCGTGGGCACGGCGCGCTCAGCGTCGACGTGCAGCGCGACGTCCAGTGCCGTCCGCAACGGGCTGGACACCATCAGGCCGCCCAGGCTGACGACGTCGAACGGCCCCAGCTTGACCTCGTGGAGGGTGCAGCCCCTGGTATTGCGCAGGCTCGAGACCCGCCGCTTGGCATCCACCAGCAGTGCAAGACGGTCCGGCTCGGCTGCGCAGCCGTAGATCCAGGCCGCCGTCATGCGGCCCGCCACCACCCGTTGCCTCACGGATGCAGGAACGGCGGACGCAGCAGCCCTTGCCCGCAGCTGCGGGGAGGCCAGCACTTCCGGCAGGGTGTAGCCATGCTGATGGAAGCGGGCAAGCAGTCCGTCCGACGCAAGCGACTGCAGTTCCGGCAAGGCAAAGGGCATGCCCGGCGCATACAGCTCGGGAAAGCGGGGCGCCGCTGTGGAACCGCCCGGGGGCGGGTCAATGCCTGCTGCGGCAGTGGAATGAAACGATGGTGTCGCCATCCGTCCATCCTGCCGCGAACCCCTTTAACGGGAACAGGCCCGGTTCCGGTTTTGTGGAAAACCGGGACCGGGCCTGTCCGCTAAAGGAACAGCCGGAAGGTCAGGAGAGCTCGCTGGCCGAACGCTGGATCTGGTCAAGCCACGCCTGGCGGGCCTCGAGGGCTTCCTGCGCAGCCTTGATCTTGCGCTGGTCACCGCTCTTTTCCGCCTTGGCCAGGTCATCCTGCAGGCCGGCGATGGCGGACTCGAGCTGGGACAGGGCGCTGTTGGTGCGTGCCTTACGCTCCGGGTTGGACCGCTGCCACTGCTCTTCCTCGGCGTGGCGCACGGCGTCCTCAACCTTGCGGAGCCCGGCCTCGATGCGGCCCATATCGGCGCGCGGCACCTTGCCGGCTTCTTCCCAACGGTCGCGGACGGACTGCAGTGCCTTCTTGGCGGCTGCAAGGTCCTTGACCGGAAGGATTGCGTTGGCTTCCGTCAGGAGGGCTTCCTTGACGGTGAGGTTGGCGGCGTACTCCTGGTCGATCTCGTCGTTGGCGGCCTGCCGGTTCGTGAAGAACACATCCTGCGCGGCACGGAAACGGGCCCACAGAGCGTCGTCGTCCTTGCGGCTAGCCCGCGGGGAAGCCTTCCACTGGTCCATCAGGCGGCGGTACTCACCGGCAGCGAATCCCCAGTCGGTGGACGTGGACAACGCCTCAGCTTCGGCAATCAGCTTTTCCTTCGCAGCCTTGGCCGAGGAGTTGTTGCTGTCCAGCTGGGAGAAGTAGGCCCTGCGGTGGCGGTCGAAAACGGTGCGCGCGGCGCGGAACCGCTTCCACAGGGCGTCTTCGTTGCTGCGGCCCAGGCGGACGCCGCTCTTCTGCGCAGCCTTCCAGCTCTCAAACAGCTCGTTCATGCGCGCGCTGGATGTCTTCCACTGTGTCTGTGCCGGGTCCTGGCCGGAGATCTGCTCGGCTTCAGCCACGATGGCTTCGCGGGCAGCAAGCTCGGACGCCCGGACGGCGTCGTGCTCGGCCTTCTCCGCCTTTTCGAGTTCGGAGATCTGCGTAGAAAGGCTGTCCAGCCGCGCCTCGGCAGCGCGCAGGTCACCCACCATGTTCCGTTCGGCGAGCTGCTCCCGCAGGTGCGTCACGGTTTTCTGCATGTCGGTGCTGGGGGCCTTGGAGCTGACGCGCTGTTCAAGCAGCACAATCTGGGCCACCACGTCGTCGTATTTCCGCGCAAAGTACGCCAGGGCCTCGTCGTCGCTCACGCCGGGGTACTGGCCCACGGGGTGCTCGCGGCCGTCGATGGTCAGGAAGACGTGCCCGTCACCTTCCACGCGTCCCCACTTCGAGGCCTCTGCCAGCGACGTGGCCGGCGGTGCCTGGACCGGAGCCACGGCCGGCGCTGCTGCTGCCGGCTTGGGACGGGAGGCGAAGGCTGCGGGGGACGGGGCGGACGGCCGGGGGCCGGGGGCCGGTGCAGGCGCGGCGGCGGTTTCGGGAACCTCGGCGGAGGGGCTTTCCTCGGCCGGGGCCTCCTGGGCCGGAGCTTCTTCGGCCGGAGCTTCATCGGCCGGGGCCTCCTCGGCCGGCGCTTCGACGGCCTCCGCGGCGGGGGTACCGTCTTCTGCAGGGACCTCGGCGGGTACTTCCGTTTCCGGTGTGCTGGCTGCTTCAGTTCCTGCGAGGTCCGTGGCGTTGGCCGCCGCTTCGGTCAGGTCTGTTGCTGTTTCGTCGGATTTCTGACTGTCTGTCACCGCTAAAAGTCTTTCGCTTGGAGGGAAATACTCACGTTCTGCACCGCGGCCACGTTGGCCCGGCTTCCTACTTCAGAGAAAACGAGTCTATCGTGACTGGTTCAACAGGCGCGCCGTCTGTGTCGCTGCTGCCCGGCGTGATCCCTGCGGCAGCAATATTCGACACCACGTCCAGTCCCGACGTCACCCTTCCGACCACCGTGTAACCCCCTGCCGAGTCAGCCGGGATGGCAGTGTCCTTGTAGACGATGAAGAACTGCGTGCCATTGCCGTAGGCGTTGTTGCCTGTCCTGGCCACGGCGATGGTGCCCGCAGGATAGGTATTGTCAGCCGGCGTGTTTTCCAGTGGCCCCCAGGTGTAATTGGGATCGCCCTGCCCGTCGCCCGTGGGCGAGCCGCACTGCAGGACGCCGAACGCATCCGCGGTGGTGAGCCGGTGACAGGTCTTTCCGTTGTAGAAGCCCTCATCGCTGAGGGACTTGAAGACCGCCGCAGCCTGCGGGGCGCTGGTGCCGTCCAGCTCCACACCCAGCGGGCTTCCGTTCAGGACCAGGTCACCGGTGAAGGTCTTGCCGGCGGCGGTATCAGCGGCCGGGATGTTGGGGCCATTGGTGGGTGGGGCTGACGTGCTGGCAGAGGGGTCAGCCGAGGCTGACGGATCGGTCAGGCCGGCCTCGGCTGCAGCGAATTCGTCCTCAGTCGGGTTGCCGGCGAAGGCAGTGAGCTGGAGGACGACGGCGAGCACCACGGCGGCGGTTCCGGCACCGGCGGCCACGAGGTTGTCGCGCTTGCGCCGCTTCTCCTGGTCCCGCCTCAGCTCGCGCTTGGCTTCCATCTGCTGGATACGCCGTTTGGCTTCGCGGGCACTGCGTGAACTGGCCGCCAAGGGTCCTCCTCATTGTCGGGCTGCTGCGCCATCTGGTTGTCGGGCTGCTGCGCAGCGGACATGAAGGCCGCAGGCACAGTTTTCTGACGGCCGAGCCCTGCCGGTCCGGCGCATTAGAGATGCACACGGATGACGCATAAACTGACTGCCGCACATAGTTTATGCATGACTGGCTGGACTGCCGCGGTTCCGCGCCCACAGCGGGCGAAATGCGGCTGCATCCGGCGCACCAAGAGGAGAACTTCCATGGCACGCACCGCCTCCCTGTCCGGATTCCCCGAGTGGCTTCCCGAGGAGCGGCTGGTGGAACTCCATGTCCTGGACACCCTGCGCCGGGTCTTCGAACTGCACGGGTTCGGCTCCATCGAGACCCGCGCCGTGGAGACGGTGGGCCAGCTGCTGCGCAAGGGTGAAATCGACAAGGAAGTGTACGGGCTCAGCCGGCTCCAGGAGGACGAAGGCGCCAACCCCGTCAAGGGAGGCAAAGCCGATCCGCACGCGCTTGCACTGCACTTCGACCTGACCGTCCCCTTCGCCCGGTACGTTGTGGAGAATGCCGGCTACCTGGCGTTCCCGTTCCGCCGCTACCAGATCCAGAAGGTGTGGCGGGGTGAGCGTCCGCAGGAAGGCCGTGCCCGCGAGTTCACGCAGGCGGACATCGATGTGGTGGGCGACGGTGAACTGCCCTTCCGCTACGACGTTGAGATCGCCCTGGTGATCGCGGAGGCGCTCAGCGCGCTGCCCATCCCGGACTTCAGGCTGCGGATCAACAACCGCAAACTCGCCGAAGGTTTCTACCGGGGCATCGGCCTTGAGGACACCGCCGGCGTGCTGCGCAGCATCGACAAGCTCGAAAAGGTGGGCCCGGCCAAGGTGGCGGAACTGCTGCAGGAAGAACTGGGTGCCACCGATGAGCAGGCCCAGAAGGCGCTGCAGCTGGCCGGTATCCGCACTGAGGACACCTCTTTCGTGGCCCAGGTCCGGACGCTGGGCGTCAGCAATGACCTGTTGGACGAAGGCCTGAACGAGCTGGAACAGGTGATCGACGCCGCTGTCCGGCGGGCTCCCGGCAAGGTGGTGGCAGACCTCAGCATCGCCCGCGGCCTTGACTACTACACGGGAACAGTGGTGGAAACCGTCCTGGTGGGCCACGAGCAGCTGGGCTCCATCTGCTCCGGCGGCCGTTACGACGCCCTGGCATCCAAAGGCAACCGGAAGTTCCCGGGCGTCGGGTTGTCCATCGGCGTTACCCGGCTGGTCTCCCGCATCCTGAGCCAGGACCTGGCCAAGGCTTCCCGTTCGGTGCCTACCGCGGTGCTGGTGGCTTTGGCGAGCGATGACAGCTGGGACGCAGCCCAGGACGTGGCAGCGCAGTTGCGCAGCCGCGGCATCCCCACCGAGGTGGCCGCCAAGGCGGAGAAGTTCGGCAAGCAGATCAAGTTCGCTGACCGGCGCGGCATCCCGTTCGTCTGGTTCACGGACGACGACGGCACTCACCAGGTCAAGGACATCCGGTCGGGGGAGCAGGTGGCAGCCGCGCCCGAAACCTGGGCGCCGCCGTCGGAGGACCTCACCGTCCAGGTGGCCACGGCAGCCCAGGTGGCAACCGCGGTCTAAGACGGTTCGTCCGCCCCGGGTCCGCCGTGCGGTGACAGCGGCCGTCCAGCGGGTAAACTCGGACGGGACTGTTCCTGGAGTGGTTCCTTTTAAATTCCCACTGCTTTCCTTCTGTTCTCTCTAGAAAGGTGTGCTGTGCTGCGCACACATGACCTCGGATCCCTTCGTTCCGAGCACATTGGACAAACCGTAACCCTGGCCGGCTGGGTGGGCCGCCGCCGTGATCACGGTGGTGTGGCATTCGTTGACCTGCGCGATGCTTCGGGCGTGGCCCAGGTTGTGGTCCGCGAGGAAGAGGTCTTCCACGGCCTGCGCAACGAGTACGTCCTGCAGATCAAGGGCACCGTTTCCAAGCGGCCGGAAGGCAATGAGAACCCGGCGCTTGCCACCGGTGAGATCGAGGTCATCGCCGAGGACGTTACGGTCCTGAACACCTCGGACCCACTGCCGTTCCAGATCGACGAGCACGTGGAAGTGGGCGAGGAAGCCCGCCTCAAGCACCGCTACCTGGACCTCCGCCGCCCCGGCCCCAGCCGCAACCTGCGGCTGCGCTCCGAAGCCAACCGGGTGGCCCGCGAACTGCTCCACCGGGACGGGTTCGTGGAAATTGAGACCCCTACGCTGACGCGTTCGACGCCGGAAGGCGCCCGTGACTTCCTGGTTCCGGCACGCCTGGCCCCGGGCTCGTGGTACGCGCTTCCGCAGTCGCCGCAGCTTTTCAAGCAGCTCCTGCAGGTTGGCGGCTTCGAGAAGTACTACCAGATCGCCCGCTGCTACCGTGACGAGGACTTCCGCGCGGACCGCCAGCCGGAGTTCACCCAGCTGGACATCGAGGCCAGCTTCGTGGACCAGGACGACATCATCACGCTGGGCGAAAACATCGTCCAGGCAGTGTGGAAGCTCATCGATGTGGAGATCCCCACGCCCATCCAGCGGATCACCTATGCCGATGCGATGGCCCGCTTCGGTTCGGACAAGCCGGACCTTCGCTTCGGCCAGGAGCTGACCGAGCTCACCGAATTCTTCAAGGACACCAACTTCGGCGTCTTCAAGGCCCCGTACGTGGGTGCCGTCGTGATGCCCGGCGGGGCGTCCCAGGCACGCCGTGCCCTGGATGCCTGGCAGGAATGGGCCAAGCAGCGCGGAGCCAAGGGCCTGGCCTACGTCCTGTACAAGGAGGACGGCGAGCTTGCGGGCCCGGTGGCCAAGAACCTCACCGACACCGAGCGGGCCGGCCTGGCAGACGCCGTCGGCGCCAAGCCGGGCGACTGCATTTTCTTCGCTGCCGGCGAGAAGACGCCGTCGCGTGCACTCCTGGGTGCCGCCCGCGTGGAAATCGGACACCGCACCGGTTTGATCGACCCCAGCGCCTGGGCGTTCTGCTGGGTAGTGGACGCGCCCATGTTCGAGCCTGCCGCCGCAGCCGTGGCCTCCGGCGACGTGGCGGTGGGTGCCGGCCAGTGGACTGCCGTCCACCACGCCTTCACCTCGCCCAAGCCCGAGTTCCTGGACACCTTCGACAAGGACCCCGAGTCCGCGCTGTCCTACGCCTACGACATCGTCTGCAACGGCAACGAAATCGGCGGCGGCTCCATCCGTATCCACCAGCGCGACGTGCAGGAGCGCGTCTTTGAGCTGATGGGCCTGGACAAGGAGGATGCCCAGACCAAGTTCGGCTTCCTGCTTGAAGGGTTCAAGTACGGCGCGCCCCCGCACGGCGGCATCGCCTTCGGCTGGGACCGCGTGGTTTCCCTGCTGGCGGGAGTGGACTCCATCCGCGACGTCATCGCCTTCCCGAAGTCCGGCGGCGGCCACGACCCCCTGACGGACGCTCCGGCCCCCATCACGCCGCAGCAGCGCAAGGAAGCCGGCGTCGACTTCAAGCCTGAGGCCACCAGGCCCGTTGAGGTGAAGAAGGCAGAAGCGGTCGCCAAGTAACGGCTGACGGCCATACGGCAGGAGGCTCCCCGGCACGTCCGGGGAGCCTTCTGCCATTTATGAAGGAGATGAATGTGCCGGGCGTCCACACAACACGTTTTGCGGTCGAGACGGCCATGGATGCTGCCTGGCCGGCTGTGGAACGGCACGAATCGGGCGGCTGGGTTTTCCGGGCCGCGGATGGAGTAACGCAGCGCGCCAACTCCATCTGGCCGCGCCGGATTCCCGACGGCGGTTCCCCTCACTTTCCGGTTCTGCTCCGGGACGCCAGGTCCTGGTACCGCAACCGGCGGCTGCCGGTGATCTTCCAGGTTTTTGACGATGCCCGCACGGCGCCCCTCAACACTTTCCTGGATGCGGAGGGCTTTACGCGGCAGTCGGAGACGCTGATCATGGCAAGCTGGCCTTTGGCGGCTGCGGCGGCGCCTGACCGCACCGTTGAACTTTCAGCGCAGCCATCGGATGAATGGCTGCGGGTGTGGTGGGACGTGGACGGCCGCGGTGGTGCGGAGGCACTGGCAACCGCCCGCGGAATCCTGGAAGGCTGCCCAGCCCTGTACGCCCTCGTGCGGGACGACGGCGGCCGGCCCGCCGCCGTCGGACGCCTTGCCCTTCCGGACAAGACGCTGGGGTGGGGTGGGATCTACTGCATGGCCACGCATCCGGACGCCCGCCGCCGCGGCCACGGCACGCGGATCCTCGACGCGTTGCTGCAGGCCGCGGCCGAACGGGGGCTGGAAGGCTGCTGGCTGCTGGTCACCGCCGCGAACCGGGCCGCCCAGGAGCTTTATGCAAAGGCGGGGTTCCAGGAAACGGGACGTTACCTCTACCGGCAGGAACGGCCCAGGCGGCACCTTACCGGCTGCTGACTATCCGGGCTGCGCGTCGGTCACCTGCACCCGAACGGAACAGGCATCTGCTGCCGCTTTTTTCACGACCGCTGCCTTGGGCTCGGCTACGTCAAGGTAGGCCAGCCGCGGCAGGCGGGCGTACTCCTGCAGAGCCGGGTGCGCCAGGACCTGGTCCGCCAGCGCCCGGTCGCCGCCGGGAAGCAGATATTCGAAGGATCCCCGGCCAAACACTTCAGCGGCCTGCACCGCCACCGCCTCCACCAGCGCATCGGCCTGGTTGGACCGGCGCCGGGCGAAGCGCTGCTGGGACTGGCCGCCCGCCGCCGTCCGGGACTGGACGTACCGTGTGCCCGCCTTTGAAGCCAGCAGCTGCCCTTCGGCGGCGATACCCAGGCCATAACCGCCACGGCGAACCAGCAAGAGACCAAGCCGGCGGGGCTGCGATGAGAGCGACGCCAGGCGTTCCACGGCATCCGACCCGCGTCCTGGCCTCCCATCCACGGGCCACGGCGCCTGCAGGAGCGCTTCGGCGCCGTCGGCAGCCACGACCCGCAGCCCGTCGTCGTCATCGTGCAGCACGCAGCCGCCATGCGCGGCGCCGAACCGCTCCACCCAGCCGGCCAGCCGGCTGCCGGGAACGAAAGCGGTCCGGACGGAAGGCGGGCGGTTTCCGGCGGCAGCTCGGGCGGGCATGGCGGGATCCTTTGGTAGGCAGCTGGGTGCCGGCACGAAAGCCGAACGACTGGAAGTAGCCTATCTATGTGGATGATCTCTTCGGGCACGGGCCCGGTAATGACGACGACGGCGACGACGATGCGCCTGCCGCCGCCCGGACTGCCGGGGGAGGGGGTAACACTTCCCCCCGCGGTCCGCTCGCCGTCCGGATGCGTCCCCGCACCCTCGACGAGGTAGTTGGCCAGCAGCACCTCCTCGGCCAGGGCTCGCCCCTGCGCCAGCTTGCTGCAGGGGCGGGAGCAGACACCTCGGGCCCCGCCGGTCCCACCTCGCTCATTCTCTGGGGCCCGCCGGGAACCGGCAAAACAACCTTGGCGCACGTGATTGCCCGCGGACCGGGCCGGAAGTTCGTGGAGCTCTCCGCGATTACTGCCGGCGTCAAGGACGTGCGGCGCGTCATGGACGACGCACTCACCGCCCGGGACCTCTACAAAACCACTACGGTCCTGTTCCTGGACGAGATCCACCGTTTCAACAAGGCCCAGCAGGATGCCCTGCTTCCGGGAGTGGAAAACCGCTGGGTGGTGCTGGTGGCCGCCACCACGGAAAACCCGTCGTTCTCCGTGGTCTCCCCGCTGCTGTCCCGTTCCCTGCTGCTGACGCTCCGCCCGCTGACCGACGGGGATATCGAAGGGCTGATCCAGCGCGCCGTCGCCGATCCGCGCGGACTGAACGGAAAGGTGGACCTCACCGGGGAAGCACTGGACCATTTGGTCAGGCTCTCAGGTGGTGATGCCCGTCGTGCCCTGACGGCCCTGGAAGCTGCGGCAGGTGTGGCCTTCGGTGACGCGGACGATGCGGGGGAGGGGCCGGTCGCCGTCGACCTGAAGCACACGGAACGCGCACTGGACGTCGCCGCGGTAAGGTACGACCGTGCGGGCGACCAGCACTATGACGTCATCAGTGCTTTCATCAAGTCCATCCGCGGCTCCGACGTTGACGCAGCCCTGCACTACCTCGCGCGCATGCTCGAAGCCGGCGAGGACCCCCGCTTCATTGCGCGCCGGATCGTGATTTCGGCCTCCGAGGATGTGGGTATGGCTGATCCCACTGCACTGCAGACTGCGGTGGCGGCGGCGCAGGCCGTCCAGCTGATCGGCATGCCCGAGGGCAGGATCATCCTCGCCGAGGCCGTGGTCCACCTGGCCACGGCCCCCAAGTCCAATGCCGCCTACATGGGGATCAACCAGGCCG
Source organism: Arthrobacter sp. Cr_A7 (assembly GCF_029222765.1). Taxonomy (NCBI): domain Bacteria; kingdom Bacillati; phylum Actinomycetota; class Actinomycetes; order Micrococcales; family Micrococcaceae; genus Arthrobacter; species Arthrobacter sp. Cr_A7. Next base: position 25,071 of record NZ_JARHXQ010000063.1, read on the forward strand.
TCGCCGACGTCCGCGCAGGCCTTGGCAATGGAATTCCCGCGCACCTGCGCGACGCGCACTATCCCGGTTCGAAGCAGCTGGGCCATGGCGTGGGTTACAAGTACGCCCACGACGCCCCGCATTCCGTGGCTACCCAGCAATACCCGCCGGACGACCTGGTGGGAAGGGACTACTACAAGCCCACCGGGAACGGCGCCGAACGGGACATCGCCGTCCGGCTGGAGCGCCTGCGGAAGCTTGTCCGGGGGAAGTAACCGCCGTGGTAGGATAGATGTTTGTCTGGCAAGGCACGGACGCACAATCCCCCGAATTTCTTCGAGTTGGTTATGCCCTGTGCCCAGTAGCAAAAGGCAGCGGTTGGCCGATGCTCTCCATCGTGGAGGCCAGTAACACTGACACACCGCAGATATTGGAAGGACACAAGTGGCTAACAACACTCGTGCTCGCCGTCAGGCCCGCCTCTCGCGGTCCCTCGGCATCGCTCTGACCCCCAAGGCCGCCAAGTACATGGAGCGCCGCCCGTACGGCCCCGGTGAGCATGGCCGCGCCCGCAAGAAGCAGGACTCCGACTACGCCGTACGTCTGCGCGAAAAGCAGCGCCTGCGCGCCCAGTACGGCATCCGCGAAGCACAGATGACCCGTGCCTTCGAAGAAGCACGCCGCACCAAGGGCCTGACTGGTGAGAACCTCATCGAACTGCTCGAAATGCGCCTTGACGCCCTGGTCCTGCGTGCCGGTTTCGCCCGCACCATCGCCCAGGCCCGCCAGCTCGTTGTGCACCGCCACATCATGGTTGACGGCATCCGCGTTGACCGTCCGTCGTTCCGCGTCGGCGAGGGCCAGCTGGTCCACGTTCACAGCCGCAGCGAAACCATGGTTCCGCTCCAGGTTGCAGCAGCCGGCGCCCACCGCGACGTCCTGCCCGCCGTTCCGGCTTACCTGGACGTCAAGCTCGAGGCACTGCAGGCCCGCCTGGTCCGCCGCCCCAAGCGCTCTGAAATCCCGGTGACCTGCGAAGAGCAGCTCGTCGTCGAATTCTACGCACGCTAATCCCAGCAGCGTATCCAAAGAAGCCCGTGGCAAGCGCCACGGGCTTCTTTGTATGTAAGGTACTTGGGGGACATCCGCGGAATGCGCTTTTCGGCGCCGCGTGCAGGATGTTGCGAACCACAGAATTTCGAGGAGATGAACGTCTATGTCTGGTGGCGATATTGCCGGCCTGATCGCTGCCGGGGTGTTTGCGCTGCTGGTGCTGCTGCTTGCCGTGCCCATCCTGAAGCTCGGCAAGGTCTTCGACGAGGTACGGACTGCCATCCGGTCCATCAGCGACGGCGCCACGCCCCTGATGGATGAGGTTACCGCCACGGTCTCTACCACCAACCAGCAGCTGAAGAAGGTGGACGGTATTTCGTCCAACGTCTCGGACGCCTCCGCCAACCTCTCGGCTTTGTCCTCCCTGGTTGCCGCCACCGTTGGCTCGCCGCTCATCAAGGTGGCTGCGTTCAGCTACGGTGTCCGCACAGCGCTGGCCAACCGCAAGAAGCCCGCTGCCGGCCGCCGCAGCCGCTAAGTCCGGAAAGATCTAAAATGAAACGACTTGTTTGGATGGGGATCGGCGTGGCCATCGGAGTCATCGCCTTCCGCAAGGTGAGCGACGCGCAGTCCAACCTTGGGCCCGAAGGCCTCAACCGGGCAGTGGGGCGGCTGGCGGACGGTGTCTACGACTTCGCCGACGCCGTCCGGGCCGGAATGCGGGAACGGGAAACGGACCTGCGGACCGCGCTCGGCGTCGAATCCGGGGAAGTGGCCCGCCGCTGACCGGCAGGCAGCCGCCGGCCAACCGCCTGAACCACCGGCAGGAACCGCACACCTGGGGTCCTGCCACCTGAACGAATATTTCCGCGCCGTCCAATGCGCGGACCAAGAAGGGTATGAAACAGCTCATGAAGTCGCAGGAGATCACAAAGCGCTGGGTTGACTTTTTTGTCAGCAAGGGCCACACAGCGGTTCCCTCCGCGTCGCTGGTCTCCAGCGACCCCTCGCTGCTGTTCACGGTGGCCGGCATGGTGCCGTTCATCCCCTACCTCACGGCCCGCGAAGAAGCCCCCTACTCCCGCGCCACCAGTGTGCAGAAGTGCATCCGCACTGGCGACATTGAGGAAGTGGGCAAGACTGCCCGGCACGGCACGTTCTTCCAGATGTGCGGAAACTTCTCCTTTGGCGACTACTTCAAGGAAGACGCCATTAAGTTCGCCTGGGAGCTGCTCACCAAGAGCGTTGACGACGGCGGCTACGGGCTTGCGCCCGAACTGCTGTGGGTGACGGTCTACGAAGAGGACGACGAAGCCAAGGAACTCTGGCTGAAGAACACCGGCGTTCCCGCCGAGCGGATCCAGAAGATGGGCAAGTCGGACAACTACTGGCACACCGGCCAGCCCGGCCCGGCCGGCCCCTGCTCGGAAATCTACTACGACCGCGGCCCCGCCTACGGTGTTGAAGGCGGTCCGCTGGCGGATGAAACCCGCTACATCGAGATCTGGAACCTCGTGTTCATGCAGTACCAGATCGAAAATGTGCGTTCCAAGGAAGACTTCGATGTGGTGGGCGAGCTGCCCAAGCGCAACATTGACACCGGCCTTGGCATGGAGCGCCTGGCCATGATCCTGCAGGGCGTCGAAAACATGTATGAGACGGACCAGGTCCGGCCCGTCATCGACAAGGCCGCCGAGCTGTCCGGCAAGGAATACACCTCAGCCGAAACGGACGAGGATCCGCACCACACGGACGACGTCCGGATGCGCGTCGTCGCCGATCACATCCGCTCCGCCCTGATGCTGATTTCCGACGGCGTCACCCCCTCCAATGAAGGCCGCGGCTATGTCCTGCGCCGCCTCATCCGCCGTGCCGTCCGTTCCATGCGGCTCCTGGGTGTGGAGCAGGCCTGCCTGCCCGAGCTGCTGCCCGCCTCCCGTGACGCCATGAAGGGCGTTTACCCGGTTGTCGAAACCGACTTCGCACGGATCAGCCGCATCGCATACGCGGAAGAGAAAGCCTTCCTGCGCACTATCGCCTCCGGCACCGCACGCCTGGAAGACGCCGTCAAGGAGTCCAAGGCCGCGAACAGGCCGCTGTCCGGCGCAGACGCCTTCACCCTGCATGACACCTACGGGTTCCCCATCGACCTCACCCTCGAAATGGCTGAGGAAGCCGGGCTCAAGGTTGACGAAGCCGCGTTCCGCAGCCTGATGCAGGAGCAGCGCCAGCGTGCCCAGGCCGACGCGAAGGGCAAGAAGGGCGGCCACGCCGACCTCTCTGCCTTCCAGGAGATCCTTGGCCAGGGCGAGACGGTCTTCACCGGCTACACCGAGCTCGACGGCGAATCCCGCGTCCGCGGACTGCTCGCCGCCGGACGTCCGGTCCAGCAGGCCGCAACGGGCGATGAAATCGAGCTGGTGCTCGCGGAGACCCCGTTCTACGCCGAAGCGGGCGGACAGGCAGCCGATACCGGCCTCATCACCGGCGACGGGTTCGTCGTCGAGGTCCTCGACGTCCAGCGCCCGCTCAAGGGCCTGAGCGTGCACAAGGCGATCGTTCGGGAAGGCGAAATCGGCGCCGACTCGCTGGTCCGCGCCGCGGTGGACCGCGACCGCCGGCACGCCGCGGAGCAGGCCCACACCGGCACGCACATTGTGCACGCTGCGCTGCACCAGATCCTTGGCCCCGAGGCCACCCAGCGCGGCTCCTACAACAAGGCCGGCTACCTGCGCTTCGACTTCGCCTGGGGCGAGGGCCTGAGCACTGCCACCCGCTCGGAAATCGAGGAAGTGTCCAACCTCGCCATCCGCAACAACTACTCCGTGGAGACCAAGGTGATGGGGCTGGCCGAGGCCAAGGCCCTGGGTGCCATGGCACTCTTCGGCGAAAACTACGGCAGCGAAGTCCGCGTGGTGGAGATCGACGGCGCCTGGTCGCGGGAGCTCTGCGGCGGAACCCACGTTGCCAACACCTCGCTGATCGGCAGCCTCTCCCTGCTGGGGGAGCAGTCCGTCGGCTCAGGAAACCGTCGGGTGGAGGCCTTCGTGGGCATGGACGCCTTCCGCCACCTGGCCGCCGAGCGTGCGCTGGTGACGGAGCTGACCGACATGCTGAAGGTTCCCTCCGGGCAGCTCGCCGACAGGATCGCCGCCACCCTCGCCAAGCTCAAGGCCACCGAGAAAGAACTGGACCGCCTCCGCAAGGAGCAGCTCGCAGCCTCCGCCGCACAGCTGGTGAACAGCGTCAGGGACGCCGCAGGCGTCAACGTTATCGCCCATGACGCCGGCACGGTCAGCGGCGCCGACGACCTCCGCGGCCTCGCCCTTGACCTGCGGAACCGGCTCGGCTCCGCCGCAGCCACCGTAGCCGTTGCAGGCGTGGCGAACGACCGTCCCATGATCCTGGTGGCAACCAACGAGGCAGCACGGGCGGCCGGCGTCAAAGCCGGCGCCCTGGTCCGGCTCGCTGCCGGCATCCTTGGCGGCGGCGGGGGCGGCAAGGACGACGTCGCCCAGGGCGGCGGCACGGACGCCGGCAAAGTGGGCGCTGCCCTGGCAGCGGTCGTTGACGCCGTCGAACGGCGCTAACCCTGCCATGACCAATCCTGCAGCTGCCGGCGGCTACCCCCAGGGCGTGAAACTGGGGGTGGACGTGGGCACCGTCCGGGTGGGCGTGGCCATCTGTGACCGCGACTCCATCCTGGCAACGCCCTATAAAACGCTGGACCGCAACGCCAGGAAGAACTCGGACGTCCGCGTCATCGCCAAGCTTGCCGAGGAACTGGAAGCCGTGCAGGTCATCGTCGGTTTGCCCCGCACCATGAAGGGCGAAGAGCACTCGTCCGCACGGATGGCCACGGAGTACGCCATGCTGGTGGCCACCGAACTGGCGGCCCGCGGTCTGACGGTGCCCGTGAACCTCGTGGATGAACGCCTGAGCAGCGTCACGGCCCACCGCAGCCTGCACGAAGCTGGCATGAGCAGCAGGAATCACCGTAAAGTAGTTGATCAGGTCGCGGCGGCAGGTATCCTTCAGCACGCCATCGACATGCAGAAAGCCAGGGGAGCGGATGTCGGCTCACGCGTGACACCGCCTTCCCCGTCCGTGGGCCTGGGGGTCGGCGAGGTGGACGAGTCCGTCCGCGCTACCCCGGGGGACACGGCCCCATCTTCAGATAATGGAAGGCAACAGTGAGCCCTGCCAACATTGACGACGCTTCCGGCCCCTTGGACGCCGGGGCAGCGAGGCCGCTGACCCGCAAGGAAATACGGGCACGCGAAAAGAGCCTCAACACCGGCGGCCAGGGAACTGTTCCCGAGCAGGCGTACGAGACCGGACACGATGTTCCGCCACTGCCCGATGAACCGCCGTCCGTGCCCGCACCGACTGTTCCCGAGGCTCCCGTTGCTGAGCCTGTGACAGCGGCCCAGCCGGTACCGGCCGCTCCCCAGGCACCCCCGTCCATCCAGGAGGCGCTTCCGGACGAGGCGGACCACCAGGATGATGCGCATGACGCCTACGCCGAACCTGCCTTGGTGGGCCACCAGTATGCCGCAGACACGCAGTATGCCGACCATGCCCACCACACGGGCGGGTACGACTACCCGGACCATGGCCAGGAATATGGTGAGGCCGCCCATCATGACGTCCACCACCCGACCCACTACGAGGCGCATCACGACGGCGGTACGCACCATGAGTTCCTTCCCGGTTCATCGGCAGCGCAGGTAGTGGCCAAGCCGTCAAAGAAAGTCCGTCGCCGCCGCAGGCTGCTGGCGCTGTTCCTGACGCTCGCCGTCTTCGTTACGGCTGTAGCGGTGGGCGCGCAGTTCCTGAAGCCCCTCCTTGGCACCGACAAGCCCAGCGACTTCCCCGGCCCGGGTTCAGGCGAAGTCCAGGTGACCGTCGACAATGGAGAGGGCACCCGGTCGGTTGCCGCCGACCTCGAAAGCAAGGGAGTGGTGGCCAACGCCGACACGTTCCTGCAGGCGTTCGCCGCTTCCGGGGGAGTATTGTCGCCGGGCGACTACACCTTCAAGGCCCAAATGAAGAATTCGGACGCCGTCAACGTCCTGCTTGGCCAGGACAAGACCAAGGTCATCTACTTTGCCCTGAGCGCCGGACTGCGCGTTGGCGAATCTCTGCAGGCCATCTCCGAGGGATCCGGCGTTTCCGTGCAGGACCTGCAGGCATTGAGTGACCAGCCGCAGCAGTTCGGCCTGCCCGCGAACGCGAAGAACCTCGAAGGGTACCTGGCCCCGGGTGAGCACCGGTTCCCGCTTGGCACACCGGCGAAGGACATCCTGCAGGCACTGGTCAAAATAACCGTCGACGAACTCGTATCGCAGGGGATCTCGGATCCTGCCAAGCAGTACGAGGCCGTCATCGTCGCCAGCATTGTGCAGGCAGAGGGTGGCCAGGCCGAATACGGTGACGTGGCAGGGGCCATCTACAACAGGCTCAAGCCCAACGACCAGACCAACGGCTTCCTGCAGGTGGACTCGGCCGTCACCTACGGCCTGGGAACCAAGAGCTACAACTTCACGGACGAGCAGCGCCAGGACAGCTCCAACCCCTACAACACGTACGCAAACCCCGGCCTTCCGCCCGGCCCCATCGGTTCGCCGGGCAAGACCGCCATCGATGCGGCCGCCAGGCCCAAAACCAATGATTACCTGTACTGGGTGACCATCAACCTGGATACCAAGGAGACCAAGTTCTCGCGCACTCTCGCGGAACACAACACCTACGTGGAGCAGTACAACGCCTGGTGCATGGCAAACGTGGGCCGCTGCGCATGAGCCTGCGGGCTGCCGTCCTGGGCCACCCGATCAGCCACTCGAAATCACCGGCACTGCATCTTGCCGCGTACGCGCAGCTGGGGATCGGGATCAGCTACACGGCCATCGACGTCACCGAAGGCCTGCTGCCTTCGCTGATGGGACAGATCCGTGACCAGCAGGGCTGGCGCGGGCTCTCGGTGACCATGCCGTTGAAGACCGCCATGCTCAGCCAGGTGGATGAAGTACGGGGCGTCGCCAAGACGCTGGGCGTGGTGAACACGGTTTCCTTCGAAGACCATAATGGGACGCGGAGATCCATCGGCTCCAACACCGATGTGGCCGGCATCGTCAACGCGGTCCGCCACGCCGGCAGCGCAGCAGCACCTTCAGCCGTCGTCCTCGGCGGCGGGGGGACTGCTGCATCAGCCGTCGCCGCCCTCAAGGAACTCGGAACGGCCCACGCCCAGGTCTTTGTCCGGGACACGTCCCGCACCGCAGACGTACGCGCGGCAGCGGAAGCCCTCGGCGTGGACCTGGAGATCCGCAGCCTCACTGACGCTGCCCGCCCCACGGCAAGTGCCGACGTTGTCATCTCCACCCTGCCGCCGCGTGCGGCGGACGGACTTGCGGCTGAAGTGGCGGCGCTGAAGACCCCTACCCCTGGCGTGCTGCTGGACGTGGCGTACGATCCCTGGCCCAGCCTGATAGCCACGGTGTGGCAGTCAGGCGGCGGCGCCGTGGTGCCCGGCCTGGAAATGCTGCTGTACCAGGCCGTGGAACAGGTGCGCCTTTTCACGCGCCGTGGAGATGACGTTAATGCAGCTGTCATAGATGTGATGTGTGACGCAGTCGGCCTTCCCCGACGGGCGTTGTGACCGCCCTAGTGGCAGGATGGAAATTATGTTGCGTTGGTTGACTGCCGGGGAATCCCATGGTCCGGCTCTGATGGGAATTATTGAAGGCGTCCCCGCCGGTGTGGAAATCACCAGCGGGCACATCGCCGACTCCTTGGCACGCCGCCGCCTGGGCTACGGGCGCGGCGCACGCATGAAGTTCGAACAGGACGTTGTGACCATCCTGGGCGGTGTCCGCCACGGACTGACCCAGGGCGGTCCCGTCGCGATCCAGGTGGGCAACACCGAGTGGCCCAAGTGGGAGCAGATCATGTCCGCGGATCCGGTGGATCCCGAACTGTTGGCCGACCAGGCCCGTAACGCGCCCCTGACCCGGCCCCGGCCGGGCCACGCCGACTTCACCGGGATGCAGAAGTACGGGTTCGACGAAGCCCGCCCCGTCCTGGAACGGGCCAGCGCCCGGGAAACCGCAACCAGGGTTGCCATGGGCACGGTGGCTGCGCAGTTCCTTAAGCACCTCGGAATCGAGCTGGTCAGCCACACCGTCTCCATCGCCAGCGTTACGGTCCCCGAGGGCCGTCCGCTGCCCGTTCCCGCCAACGTCATCGCGCTTGACGCCGATCCGCTGCGCTGCTTCGACCGGGAAACCTCGGACGCCATGGTGGCTGAGGTGGACGCGGCGCACAAGGAAGGCGAAACCCTTGGCGGCGTCGTGGAGGTCCTCGCCTACGGCCTTCCCCCGGGACTGGGCAGCTACGTGCACTGGGACCGCCGGCTTGACTCCAGGCTTGCCGCCGCCCTGATGGGCATCCAGGCCATCAAGGGAGTGGAAGTAGGCGACGGTTTCCGCACCGCAGCACGCCGCGGTTCCGCCGCGCACGACGAAATCGTCCGGGACGCCGACGGCCGGATCGTCCGCACCACCAACCGTGCCGGCGGCATCGAAGGCGGCATGAGCATTGGGGACGTCCTCCGCGTCCGGGCCGCCATGAAGCCCATCGCCACCGTGCCCCGGGCACTGAAGACCATTGACATCAGCACCGGCGAGCCCGCAAAGGCCCACCACCAGCGTTCCGACGTCTGTGCAGTCCCGGCCGCCGGCGTGGTGGCCGAAGCCATGGTGGCGCTGGTCCTGGCCGAGGCCGTGACCGAGAAGTTCGGCGGAGACTCCGTGGCGGAAACCGCCCGGAACATCAAGGGTTACCTGGACGGGATTCCCGCGTCCCTGGACTCGATCGGACAGTAGTGCCGCACCGCAGCAAGACCGGTCCTGTCGGTGACCGGCCGATTGTCCTGATCGGTCCCATGGCAGTCGGCAAATCCGCCATCGGGCAGCAGCTGGCCCAGCAGTTGGGTGCCCCGTTCGTGGATACCGACGCCGTCATCGTGGCGGGGCACGGGTCCATTGCCGATATCTTTGCCGGGCGGGGGGAACATGCCTTCCGCGAGATTGAGGCCCGAACCGTGGCCAACGCCGTCGAGGCCGCCGAAGGGACCACCAGCGTGATCTCGCTCGGGGGCGGCGCCGTCCTCGACTCCGGGACCCAGCAGCTGATTGGCCGCTGTACGGTGGTCTACCTCGAATGCGACGCCTCCACGGTGGCCAGCCGCATCGCCCGCAATTCCGGGCGGCCGCTGCTGGCCGGTGACGCCATGGGCCGCTGGACAGCAATGTTCGCCACCCGCAAGCCGGTCTATGAACGGCTGGCAGACATCACCCTGGACGTGCGCCAGGGCTCGGTTACCGAGCTTGGCGCCCGGCTCGAAGCAGCACTGCGGACCTACGCAGCTGCCCAACAGGAAGTTGAAAAGTGAGCACCGAATCAACAGTGATCAAGGTCACCGGCGAATCCGCCGCCAATAACTACGACGTCGTCGTTGGACGCGGGCTGCTGGGCGAACTTCCCGGGCTGCTGGGTGAGCGCGTCCGGCGGGTCCTGGTGATCCACCCCCGGGCGCTTCGGCTTACCGGCGACACCGTGCGCGACGAACTGGCGGAAGCCGGGTTCACCTCACTGACGGCCGAGATACCGGACGCCGAGGAAGGCAAGCACATCCAGGTCGCCGCTTTTTGCTGGCAGGTCCTGGGGCAGAACGATTTCACCCGCTCCGACGCCATCGTTGCCGTCGGCGGCGGCGCCGTCACGGACCTTGCCGGTTTCGTGGCCGCCACGTGGCTGCGCGGTGTCAAGGTCATCCACATGCCCACCAGCCTGCTCGGCATGGTGGACGCCTCCGTTGGCGGAAAGACCGGCATCAACACCGCCGAGGGCAAGAACCTTGTGGGCGCTTTCCACCCGCCCGCGGCGGTCCTCGCCGACCTGGACACGCTGAACACGCTGCCCAAAAATGAGCTGATTTCCGGCATGGCCGAGGTCATCAAATGCGGTTTCATCGCCGACCCGGCCATCCTGGACCTGGTGGAAAAAGACACCGCCGCCGTCGTGGACCCGCAATCGGACACGCTCCGGGAACTCATTGAGCGGGCCATTGCCGTTAAGGCGAATGTGGTCTCCCAGGACCTGAAAGAGTCGGGACTGCGCGAGATCCTCAACTATGGCCACACCCTCGGCCACGCCATCGAACTCGTGGAACGCTACTCCTGGCGGCACGGGGCCGCGGTATCCGTGGGCATGATGTTCGCTGCCGAACTGGCGCGCAGCGTGGGGCGCCTCAGTGACGCGGATGCCGACCGGCACCGCAGCATCCTGGACGGCATGGGTCTTCCCGTCACCTATCGCCGGGACCGTTGGCAGGGCCTCCTGGACGGCATGCGCCGCGACAAGAAATCCCGCGGCGACCTGCTGCGCTTCGTTGTGCTGGACGGCGTGGCCAAACCGGGGATACTTGACGTCCCGGACACGTCCCTCCTGTTCGCCGCCTACCAGGAGATTGCTTCCTGATGCAGGGCGACATAACAGGAACGGCTGACTGGCCGGAAGCCGGCTTCCCCGGGATCCGGATCAACCCGGAGACCCTGCTGCCGGAAATCGTCAACGAGGACGCATGCCGTGCCGCTTTGGCGGACTCCACCGATCCGGCCGACCGGATCTTTGTCCTGATCGTCGAGGGGCATGCTTCGGAAGCGGCGGAACTCCTGGCAGAGGCCCGCTTCAACGATCCCGAGTCATTCCGCCTGCGGACTTTCGAGGCCGAGGTGCTGCGGGTTACCCATCGGACGGACCGCGCCCTGGAGCTCTTCCGCCAGTTGCTCGGTGAGTTCCAGGGGACCGACCGTGAAGCCCTGGTCCTGCATTACCTGGGCAAGACGCAGTACACGGCCGGCCACATGTCCGCGGCCGTTGAGGCATTCACCCGCGCACTGGATCTCCGGGTTGCCCAGTCGGCCGACGCAGCCCTGATCTACTCGTCAACGGTGGCCCTGCAGCGGGCGCGGGACGCTTTGGACCTGGCCTGCTGAATCCGGTTTCCCGGGCCGCCGGCAAGCTGCCGCGTATTTACCGGTAGAATAGTTTTTGGATTTTTTCGAACCACGCGATTTTTGACAAACACGCGCCGGCAAGCCGTATGGCCTGCCTGGCCGGCATAGAACGTCTGACCACGTAACCAGACACAGAAACCAGAGGAAACCAGTGGCAACCACTAACGACATCAAGAACGGAACGGTCCTGAAGCTTGAGGGCCAGCTCTGGAACATCATTGAATTCCAGCACGTCAAGCCGGGCAAGGGCGGAGCCTTTGTGCGGACCAAGATGCGCAACGTGATGTCCGGCAAGGTTGTGGACAAGACGTTCAACGCCGGCCTCAAGATCGAAACCGCGACGGTGGACCGCCGCGACTACCAGTACCTGTACCAGGACGGCGCAGACTTCGTCTTCATGGACACCTCGGACTACGACCAGATCACGGTCTCGGGCGCCACGGTGGGCGACGCCACCAACTTCATGCTCGAAAACCAGATGGTCAACATCGCCATCCACGAGGGCACCCCGCTCTACATCGAACTGCCGCCGAGCGTTGTGCTGGAGATCACCTACACCGAGCCGGGCCTGCAGGGCGACCGCTCCTCCGCAGGCACCAAGCCCGCCACCCTCGAAACGGGCTACGAGATCCAGGTCCCGCTGTTCATCGAGAACAACACCAAGGTCAAGGTGGACACCCGCGACGGCAGCTACCTCGGCCGGGTCACCGAGTAGTGAGCGCACGCGGTAAAGCCCGCAACAGGGCGCTGGACGTTCTTTTCGAGGCCGAGCAGCGCTCGGTGTCAGCTTTCGACGTCCTCCGGGCGCGCAGGGAAAAGACCGACCAAATCATCAATCCCTACACACTGGAAATCGTTGAGGGCGTGCTGTCCCAGCAGGCCGCCATCGATGAGTTCCTGGAAACCTACTCGCAGGGCTGGAGCCTGGAACGGATGCCGTCCGTGGACCGCATCATTTTGCGGATCGGCACCTGGGAACTGCTCTACAACGACGACGTCCCGGACGGCGTGGCGGTCAGCGAAGCCGTGGCACTCGCCAAGACGCTTTCCACCGACGAGTCGCCCCAGTTCATCAACGGACTCCTGGGCCGGCTGCAGCAGCTGAAGCCTTCGCTGCTCGCCTAGCCAGTCGCGGCCACCCGGCACATCGGCACAAGGGCCGGCTTCCACCACCATGGAGGCCGGCCCTTTCGCTATTAACTAAGGATTCCGCCGTCGGGGCCTCAGGCGGCGACTGCCGCCCGCAGGGCAAGGATGCGCTGCAGCTGCTGCCGTTCCTCAGCCTGGTGCAGCTGGACGTCGCGTCCGCTCAGGATGCGCTGCCTGGTGTTCGCCAGGTGCGTCGCGGCCTTCAGGAATTCCTTCATCTGCCGCTTCCTGCCATAACCGCCCGCCCAGCTCAGGGCCGTGCGCCGGCCGCCCAGCGTCGCGAGGAGCTCCACCTCGGCCGGGGTGAACCAGCCGGCGGCGGAGTATTCCAGCAGCCGCTGGCGCGTCAGGCGCTTCTCGGCCACCCGCAGCAGGATGATGCCACCCACCGCGAGGAAAAAGATGGGCACCTGGACCAGGATGTAGTCCACCAGGAAGCCCTGGCCCATGCTGTTCCAGCGGTTGTGCAGGAACATGGCCGGCAGGAGCCCCACAACGAAAGCGGCCACCGAGGCACCCGTATGCCAGCGCCTGGCGGCGAAGCCCATGATGAGCCCCGTGGTGCCTGTAAAGATTGCATGGGCGAACGGGGACATCACGCCGCGGAGGAAAAAGACCTGGGCAAAGTCGCTGGCCGGGCTCGCCGATTCCGCAATTGCCCGCCCGAAGTACAGGATGTTTTCGGTGAAGGCAAAGCCGCCCGCGATGGTGAACGCGAACACCACACCGTCCACGGGCCCGTCAAAATGCCTCCTCGCGAAAAGGAGAAGCAGGAGCAGGCCGAGGGATTTGGCAAACTCCTCCACGATGGGCGCCTGCACGGTCGCCATGTACGTCTGCAGGTCAGGGACGTCCGAAAACTGGAAGGTGAGCACAAAAAACGGCTGGATGAGGAGCGTGACGGCGATGGACACGGCGGCGCCCCAGGTAAAGGCGAAGAACAGCAGGCGCTTCGGCTCGGGTTCCCACTTGTCGATGACGTAGACCGCAAGGAGCACCGCGGACAGCGGGAGCAGCGAGGCCAGGAATCCAATCAGGAAACCCGCCGTGCCGGTGTTGGACAGCAGGAACGGCACCACCAGGAACAGGCTGAGGAACGCCAGCGTGCTGCCGGCCACGGTGAGGCCCAGCAGGCCGCCGCGGGTCCGGGCCGCACGTACTGCCGCGCCCTGGAACTCCGGCGGAACCACCGCGTTCACGGGCCTGCCCTGATGGCCCGGCGCAGGGCGGTAGTTTTCCGGCTCAACGTGCCCCATCCAGCTCGGATTCGCCTCGCGGGGGAGCGGCCCGGACCTTCCGAAGTGTGGATCTTCCGGCGGGCCCTGGTACGGCTGGCGTGGATACATCGACATATCCGAAAGCCTAGGGGGGAGGCGCCGCCGCACCAAGGACCCCGCTGCGGTGGCGCCGCGGATGTGACCAGCACCGCGTCCCGCCGGCACCGGCCGGCCGGAGCCCATGTGGTAATTTTGGTACGCACATGATCCTTTTTTAATTCCGTCCTGTGAGGCGGGGAAAGGGGAGACGAGCGTTGACTTCTGTCACCAGCGCACCGGTTCCAGCCAGGGTAGTCCTTAGCCAGGCGGACATTGACCGGGCCCTCACTCGTATCGCCCATGAGATCCTCGAGGCCAACAAGGGTTCCCAGGACCTCGTCCTGCTGGGCATTCCACGCCGCGGCTATCCGCTGGCAGTCCGGCTCGCCGAAAAAATCGCCGCCGCGGACAACACTGTTGACGCCGCGGCCATCGTCGGCCAGCTCGACGTCACCATGTTCCGGGACGACCTCTCGCACCAGGGGACACGCCCGCCCTACCCCACCAAGCTGCCGCGTACGGGCATCGACAACAAGGTGGTGGTCCTGATCGACGACGTCCTCTACTCCGGCCGCACCATCCGCGCAGCCCTGGACGCCCTCATCGACCTCGGACGCCCCCGCATCGTCCGCCTCGCCGTGCTGATCGACCGGGGCCACCGCGAACTCCCCATCCGCGCAGACCACGTGGGCAAGAACCTCCCCACCTCCTCCGCCGAAAAAGTCCGGGTCCGGCTGGAAGAAACGGACACGCCCGCCGGCGGCACCCCTGTCAATGAAGTAGTGATCGAAGGCGGCTCGTGAAGCACCTGCTCTCCACCCAGGACCTCAGCCGGTCGAACGCCATCCGGATCCTGGACACCGCCGAGGAAATGGCGGCTGTCGGCGACCGTGAAGTCAAAAAGCTCCCCGCCCTGCGCGGCCGCACGGTGGTAAACCTCTTCTTCGAGGACTCCACCCGCACCCGCATCTCCTTCGAAGCGGCCGCCAAGCGCCTCTCCGCGGACGTCATCAACTTCGCCGCGAAGGGATCCTCGGTGTCCAAGGGCGAGTCCCTCAAGGACACCGCCCAGACGCTCTCCGCGATGGGCGCGGACGCCGTCGTCATCCGCCACTGGGCCTCCGGGGCACCGCACCGGCTGGCCGCGACGGACTGGATCGACGCCGGCGTCATCAACGCCGGCGACGGCACCCATGAACACCCCACCCAGGCACTGCTGGACGCTTTCACCATGCGCCGGCACTGGTCGCGCCTGGCCGGCACCGGGTCCGAAGGCGCCGATCTCACAGGAATGCGCGTCGCCATCGCCGGCGACGTCCTGCACTCCCGGGTTGCCCGCTCCAACGTCTGGCTCCTGCGCACCCTCGGCGCGGATGTCACCCTGGTGGCGCCGCCCACGCTGCTGCCCATCGGCGTCGAAAAATGGCCCTGCAAGGTCAGCTACAACCTGGACGAAACCCTCGAAGGCGGAGTCGACGCCGTCATGATGCTCCGCGTCCAGGGCGAACGGATGAACGCGTCATTCTTCCCCACCACCCGCGAATACTCCCGCCGCTGGGGCTTCGACGACACCCGCCTCCGGTCCCTCGACAAGCTCGGCATGAAGGACACCATCATCATGCACCCCGGCCCCATGAACCGGGGCCTGGAAATCTCCGCAGCCGCCGCTGACTCACCCCGCTCCACCGTGCTGGACCAGGTCCGCAACGGAGTGTCGGTGCGGATGGCCGCCCTCTACCTGCTGCTCTCCGGGGACACCCGCGAACCAGCCGCCACTCCCGCCCTGGCCTACGCCGGCACCCATTCCACCAAGGAGACCAACTGATGGCAGGCAACACCGGAACCTATCTGATCCAAGGCGCCTCCATCCTGGGCGGTGAACCGGCGGACCTGCTGATCCGTGACGGCATCATCGCCGAAACCGGCAACGGCCTTTCAGCCGACGGGGCCACCGTGATCGACGCCGCCGGCTTGGTGGCACTGCCCGGCATGGTGGACGTGCACACGCACCTCCGCGAGCCGGGCCGCGAGGACGCCGAGACGGTGGAAACAGGAACCCGCGCAGCAGCGCTGGGCGGCTACACCGCCGTCCACGCCATGGCCAACAGCACCCCCGTGGCGGACACCGCAGGCGTGGTGGAGCAGGTCTACTCGCTGGGCCGGACGGCCGGTTGGGTGGATGTGCGGCCCGTCGGCGCGGTCACCGTGGGCCTCGCGGGGGAGCAGTTGGCCGAACTTGGCGCCATGGCCGATTCCCGCGCCCGGGTCCGCATGTTCTCCGACGACGGCATCTGCGTCCACGATCCCGTCCTGATGCGCCGCGCCCTGGAGTACGTCAAAGCGTTCGACGGCGTAGTGGCCCAGCACGCGCAGGAGCCGCGGCTGACGGCCGGTGCCCAGATGAACGAAGGCGAGGTGTCCGCGGTACTGGGCCTCACCGGATGGCCCGCGGTGGCAGAGGAAAGCATCATCGCCCGCGACGTCCTGCTGGCCCAGCACGTGGGCTCCCGCCTGCACGTGTGCCACGTCTCCACAGCCGGCTCGGTGGAAATCATCCGCTGGGCCAAGGAACGCGGCATCAACGTCACCGCCGAGGTGACGCCGCACCACCTGCTGCTGACCGATGACCTGGTCCGCAGCTACGATCCCGTCTACAAGGTCAACCCCCCGCTGCGCACGGACGCGGACGTCCAGGCATTGCGCGCAGGGCTGGCAGACGGCACCATCGACGTTGTGGGTACCGACCATGCGCCGCACCCCAGCGAGCACAAGGAGTGCGAGTGGGCGCAGGCCGCCATGGGCATGACCGGCCTGGAAACCGCCTTGTCCGTGGTGCAGCACACCATGATTGAAACCGGCCTGATGGGCTGGGCGGACTTCGCGCGCGTCACCTCCACCGCGGCGGCACGCATCGGCCGGCTCGAGGACCAGGGCCGTCCCCTGGAAGCAGGGGAACCCGCCAACGTCATCCTGGTGGATCCCGCGGCGCGCTGGACCGTGGACCCGTTCCGCATGGCCACCATGGGCCGCAACTCGCCCTTCAAGGGCCGGGAGCTGCCGGGCAAGGTGGTGGCCACCTTCTTCAAGGGACACCCCACCGTCCTGGACGGCGAACTCAACACCCCGTACCCGCATGCGGCGTCCGCAGGCGCTGCCTGATGGATACCCAGCTGCTCTCGCTGGCCATCACGCTGGCACTCATCGCCGTCGCGTTCGGCCTCATCTGGCTGGGCTGGCGGAACCGCCTGAAGCGCCAGTCCGACGTCGAACAGCTGCCCCCGGTGCCTGCGGAACCCGGCGAGCCCCTCGCCGTCGCGGAGGGCCAGTACATTGCGACCACCACCGGCGGGGACTGGCTTGACCGGATCGCCGTGCACGGCCTCGGGATCCGCACCACGTCCACCCTCGCGGTGTACCCGCACGGAGTCCTCTTCGACCGCTCCGGGGCCCCGGCGCTCTACATTCCGGCCGCCTCCCTGCACGGCGTACGGCAGGACAGCGGCATGGCCGGCAAGTTCGTCGAGAAGGACGGCCTGCTGGTGGTGACATGGGTGCTCGGCTCCCATGAGCTGGACACCGGGTTCCGCACCCGCCGTGCCGCGGACAAGGACGTGCTGTTCACAGCACTTCAGCAATTGATTTCCTCAGCCCCGGCGGCCGACGCCAACAGTGGAAAGTAAGACAGTGACGGACCACGCAGCGACCACACCAGCAGCGAACCAGACAGCAGCCACAGACCCAGCAGTGAAAGCGAATACAGTGACAGCAACCACCTCCGCTCCGGCAGTCCTCGTCCTCGAGGACGGCCGCATCTTCCGCGGGACCAGCTACGGAGCCACCGGAACCGCGTTGGGCGAAGCCGTTTTCGCCACCGGCATGACCGGGTACCAGGAAACCATCACGGACCCCTCCTACGCCCGCCAGCTGGTGGTCCAGACCGCCCCGCACATCGGCAACACCGGCGTCAACAGCGAGGACGCCGAATCCCGCCGCATCTGGGTTGCCGGCTACATCGTCCGCGACGCCGCCCGGCGGCCCTCCAACTGGCGCTCCGAGCGTTCCCTCGATGAGGAACTGGCCGAGCAGGGGATCGTGGGCATCCAGGGCGTTGACACCCGCGCCATCACCCGCCACCTGCGCGAGCACAAGACCATGCGCGCCGGCATCTTCTCGGGCGACGCCGCGCAGGCAACGGACAAGGAACTCCTCGACGCCGTCCTGGCCAGCGCCCCCATGGAGGGCGCCCGCCTGGCGGAGGAAGTCAGCGTGGACGAGGCCTACGTCGTTGATCCCAAGGACCACGGCTGGGACGGTGACGCGCGGTTCAGCATCGCCGCGATCGACCTCGGCATCAAGGCCATGACGCCCATCCGGTTTGCCGAGCGCGGCGTGCGCGTCCACGTCCTCCCGGCCACCGCCACCCTGGAAGACGTCAAGGCCGTCAACCCGGACGGTGTCTTTATGTCCAACGGCCCCGGCGACCCCGCCACCGCCGACGTCCAGGTGAAGCTGCTCCGCTCCGTCCTGGACGAGAAGCTGCCGTACTTCGGCATCTGCTTTGGAAACCAGATCCTGGGCCGCGCCCTGGGGTTCGGCACCTACAAGCTCCGCTACGGCCACCGCGGCATCAACCAGCCCGTGATGGACCGCCGCACGGGCAAGGTGGAGATCACCTCGCAGAACCACGGCTTCGCCGTGGACGCACCGCTCGACGGCGCCACGCAGGCTCCGGAAGAACGCTACGGGCGCGTCGAGGTCAGCCACGTCAGCCTGAACGACGACGTCGTTGAAGGCCTCGCCTGCCTGGACATCCCGGCCTTTTCCGTGCAGTACCACCCGGAGGCAGCCGCCGGCCCGCACGACGCCGCCTACCTCTTCGACCGCTTCATCGAGCTGATGGAGGGAACCCGGGACGGCAGGACCGCCAACCTGTCCAAGGAGCCTGTGGACTCCGTGCACAATCCGATCGAACGCAACGCCGCTGACAACAAGACTGAGGACAAGAAGTAATGCCCAAGAGAACTGACCTTAAGAGCGTTCTGGTCATCGGATCCGGACCCATCGTGATCGGCCAGGCGGCCGAGTTCGACTACTCCGGCACCCAGGCGCTGCGCGTCCTCAAAGAGGAGGGCCTCCGGGTCATCCTGGTGAACTCCAACCCGGCCACCATCATGACCGACCCCGAGTTCGCCGATGCCACCTACGTCGAGCCCATCACCCCCGAGGTGGTGGAGAAGATCATCGCCAAGGAACGCCCGGACGCCGTGCTGCCCACCCTGGGCGGACAGACCGCGCTGAACACCGCCATTGCCCTGGACAAGAACGGCGTCCTCGAGAAGTACAACGTGGAGCTCATCGGCGCCAACATCGCCGCCATCGAACTGGGCGAGGACCGCGAGAAGTTCAAGGGCGTCGTGGAGCGCTGCGGCGCAGAATCGGCCCGCAGCCACATCATCCACACCATGGACGAGGCCCTCAAAGCCGCCGAAGACCTGGGCTACCCCATGGTGGTCCGCCCCTCCTTCACCATGGGCGGCCTGGGCTCGGGCCTGGCCTACAACGAGGATGACCTCCGCCGCATCGTGGGCCAGGGCCTGCAGTACAGCCCCACCAGCGAGGTGCTGCTCGAAGAGAGCATCCTCGGCTGGAAGGAATACGAGCTCGAGATGATGCGCGACAAGAACGACAACGTCGTTGTTGTCTGCTCCATCGAGAACTTCGACCCCGTGGGCGTCCACACCGGCGACTCCATCACGGTCGCCCCCGCGCTGACCCTCACCGACCGTGAATACCAGCGGCTGCGCGACATCTCCATCGCCGTGATCCGGGAAGTGGGCGTGGACACCGGCGGCTGCAACATCCAGTTCGCCATCGACCCCGCAACGGGCCGCGTGGTGGTCATCGAGATGAACCCCCGCGTTTCCCGCTCCTCGGCACTGGCGTCCAAGGCCACCGGCTTCGCCATCGCCAAGATCGCCACCAAGCTCTCGCTGGGCTACACGCTCGATGAAATCCCCAACGACATCACCCAGAAGACCCCGGCATCCTTCGAGCCCACCCTCGATTACGTCGTCGTCAAGGTTCCGCGCTTCGCGTTCGAGAAGTTCCCGGCCGCGGACAACACCCTCACCACCACCATGAAGTCGGTGGGCGAAGCCATGGCCATGGGCCGCAACTTCACCGAAGCCCTGCAGAAGGCCCTGCGCTCACTCGAGCAGAAGGGCTCTCAGCTGGACTTCAGCAGCGTCCCGGAATGGGAAGTGGCAGAGCTGATCGAAAAGGCCAAGCGCCCCACCACCGAGCGCCTGCACCAGGTCCAGCGCGCCCTCCTGGGCGGCGCCACGGTAGAGCAGCTCTTCGAGGCGACCAAGATCGACCCCTGGTTCCTTGACCAGCTCCAGCTGCTGAACGAGATCTCCCACGAGATCCGCCAGGCCGGCGCCCTCACCAAGGAGATGCTCCAGCGCGCCAAGCGCCACGGCTTCTCCGACGAACAGATCGGTGCGCTCACCCACAACCCGGAGGCCGTGGTCCGCGGGGTCCGCCAGGCACTGGGCATCCGTCCCGTCTACAAGACCGTGGACACCTGCGCCGCCGAATTCGCCGCGTACACCCCGTACCACTACTCGGCCTATGACGAGGAGGACGAGGTGGCGCTGCACTCCAAGCCGTCCATTCTCATCCTGGGTTCCGGCCCCAACCGCATCGGCCAGGGTATTGAGTTCGACTACTCCTGCGTCCACGCCTCCATGGCACTGCGCAAGGCCGGCTACGAGACCGTGATGGTCAACTGCAACCCGGAAACCGTCTCCACCGACTACGACATCTCCACCCGCCTGTACTTCGAGCCGCTCACGCTCGAGGACGTGCTGGAGGTCATCGCTGCGGAGGAACGCACCGGCGGCGTCATGGGCGTGTTCGTGCAGCTCGGCGGCCAGACACCCCTGAAGCTCGCGCAGCAGCTGGCTGACGCCGGTGTTCCCATCCTTGGGACGTCCCCGGAGGCCATCGACCTCGCCGAGCACCGCGGAATGTTCTCCCGCGTGCTGGACAAGGCCGGGCTCATCTCTCCGAAGAACGGCACCGCCGTTTCCTTCGAGGACGCCAAGAAGATCGCGGATGAAATCGGCTACCCCGTGCTGGTGCGCCCGTCCTACGTCCTGGGCGGCCGCGGCATGGAAATCGTCTACGACGAGCCCAACCTCTCCCGCTACATCGCCAACGCCACGGAAATCACCCCGGACCATCCGGTGCTGATCGACCGGTTCCTTGAGGACGCCGTCGAAATCGACGTCGACGCGCTCTTTGACGGCACGGACATGTACCTGGGCGGCATCATGGAGCACATCGAGGAAGCCGGCATCCACTCCGGCGACTCCGCCTGTGTCCTGCCGCCCATCACCCTTGGCAGCAACGTCCTGGAGCGGGTCCGCACCGCAACCCGCGCCATCGCCGAAGGCGTGGGCGTGCGCGGCCTGATCAACATCCAGTTCGCGCTGGCATCCGACGTCCTGTACGTCCTGGAAGCCAACCCGCGCGCGTCCCGCACCGTGCCCTTCGTGTCCAAGGCCACCGGCGTCCAGATGGCCAAGGCCGCAGCCCTGATCGGCACCGGCGTGACCATCAACCAGCTGCGCACTGCCTACAAGATGCTGCCGGAAACCGGCGACGGCTCCACCCTGCCCCTGGACGCCCCCGTCTCGGTCAAGGAAGCAGTCCTGCCGTTCAGCCGCTTCCGTACCCTGGAAGGCAAGGTCGTCGACTCCCTGCTCGGCCCGGAAATGCGCTCCACCGGCGAGGTCATGGGCATCGACAAGCACTTCGACACCGCCTTCGCCAAGAGCCAGGCCGGCGCCAACAACGCCCTCCCCACCGAAGGCAAGATCTTTGTCTCCGTGGCCAACCGGGACAAGCGCTCGGTGATCATGGGCGTCAAGCGCCTCTCGGACCTCGGCTTCGAGATCGTCTCCACCGGGGGCACGGCGGACGTCCTGCGCCGCAACGGCATCCAGGCGACCCCCGTCCGCAAGGTGGCCGAGGGCAGCAGCGCCGAAGGCGAAGGCACCATTGCCGATCTCGTCATCGCCGGCGAGATCGACATGGTCTTCAACACCCCGTCCGGCGGCGAAGCCCGCAGCGACGGCTATGAGCTCCGTGCCGCCGCAACGTCCATCGGCATCCCCTGCATCACCACGGTGGCCGAGTTCAACGCCGCGGTCCAGGCCATCGAAGCCATGCGCACCTACGAGTGGTCCGTCACCAGCCTGCAGGAGCACGCCGCGGCGTTGGCGGCCTCGCAGAAGGCGGCCCTCCAGCATGCCTGAGCAGGTATCCGCAGCCGGCCGGGAGTCTTTCGGCTCCCGGCTCGGCGCGGCCATGGCCGCCCGCGGCCCGCTGTGCGTGGGCATCGATCCGCACCCTGCGCTGATGAAGGGCTGGGGGCTGGACGACGACGCCGCCGGGCTGCGGCGCTTTTCACTGACAGTCCTGGAGGCGGTGGCTTCGCTCGCTGCCGCGGTCAAGCCGCAGGTGGCCCTGTACGAACGCCACGGCTCGGCCGGGATGGCTGTGCTGGAAGAGCTTCTTGCCGCTGCCAGGGATGAATCGGTGCTTACCATCGCCGATGCCAAGCGCGGCGACATCGGGTCCACCATGGCCGCCTACGCCGACGCCTGGCTCCGCGACGGATCCCCGCTGGCCGCGGATTCTGTCACCCTCAGCCCCTACCTGGGGTTCGAGTCGTTGCGTCCCGCCCTGGACCTGGCAGCGGAGACCGGACGGGGAGTGTTCGTCCTCGCCCTGACCTCCAACCCCGAGGGTGCCTCGGTCCAGCACGTCGGGGGAGCTGACTCCGTGGCGCGCCGGATCACGGAGGCAGCAGCCGCGGAAAACGCCCGCTATCAGGGGGGCCTCGGCTCCGTCGGGCTGGTGGTCGGCGCAACCGTCGGGTCCGCCCTGACCGAACTGGACCTGGACCTGGCGGCCGTGCGCGGCCCCATCCTGGCCCCGGGACTGGGAGCCCAGGGGGCAACGCCGGAGGACCTTCGGGCCACATTCGGGGCTGCTTACCGGTACGTTCTGGGCACCTCCAGCCGGGACATCCTCTCGGCCGGGCCTGACCTGCACGGACTTCGCGAAGCTGCCCTGCGGACGCTGGGCGGGCTGCGCGCCGAATAGCGCTCCGTTTAGCGTTTTGCATTGATTCAGGCAGCACCAAAGGGTAGTTTCAGGACAGGTCCAAGGGCGGCCGCCCTTGGACATAATCCGCCGAATCCGGGGGTGTCCTTCATGGTGCTGCGACCGCTATCCGCGACGGAACGGGCTGACGCCCTGAACAAGGCAGCCGCGGCCAGGGCTACCCGGGCCGCTGCCAAGGAAAGCCTCAAAAACGGCGAGAGGTCCGCGGCGGACATCATCAACTCCGCCATGGAGGACGACGCCCTGGCGCGGATGCGGGTTTCAGAGCTCCTTGAGGCACTGCCGGGGATCGGTAAGGTCCGGGCAGCGGCAATTATGGACCAGCTGGGTATTGCGACGTCCCGCAGGGTCCGCGGCCTGGGCGTGCACCAGCGCCGGGCGCTGGTAGATTTTATAGACGAGCATTAGGGCGGCCTGCGGCCGGCCATCCCCGAACTCCGGCAAAGGAATACGTGAGCAAGAATCCTGGACTGACAGTCCTCGCAGGTCCGACGGCTGTTGGCAAAGGCACCGTGTCCACCTACATCCGCGACAACTACCCCGAGGTCTGGCTGTCCGTCTCGGCCACCACCAGGGCTCCCCGGCCCGGCGAAGTGGACGGCGTCCACTACTTCTTCAAAACCAAGGAGGAGTTCGAGCAGCTCATTGCTGCCGGGGAACTCCTGGAATGGGCCGTGGTGCATGGCCAGAACACCTACGGCACCCTGAAGAGCACGGTGAACCAGGCCATCTCCGAGGGCCGGTCGGTGCTCCTGGAGATCGACCTGCAGGGCGCCCGGCAGGTCAAGGCGGCCGTTCCCGACGCACAGTTCGTGTTCCTGGCCCCGCCCACCTGGGACGAAATGGTGCGCCGCCTGGTGGGCCGCGGCACCGAAACACCCGAGGAACAGCAGCGGCGGCTGGAAACCGCTAAACTGGAACTTGCTGCTGAACCGGAGTTCGACCACACCGTCATCAATGACGACGTCCGCCGGGCAGCGGACGAGCTTGTTTCACTCATGGGGCTGACGCCGCACCCACACCTGCCGGAACCGTCAGCCCGCTAGAAATTTGGAGAATTCGTGTCCACGAACCTTGAAGGCATCATCAACCCGCCGATCGACTCGCTGCTTGAAGCAGCCGACTCCAAGTACGGCCTGGTGATCTTCGGTGCCAAGCGTGCTCGTCAGATCAACGCCTACTACGCGCAGCTGCACGAGGGCCTCTTCGAGTACGTCGGCCCGCTGGTAGACACCAAGCTGAACGAAAAGTCGCTCTCGATCGCACTGCGCGAGATCAACGAAGGCAAGCTGGTTTCCACACCGATCGAAGCCGCAGAGTAATCCTGCCGCTTATCTGACTTGCTGTTGACGGAGGTCACGTGCGCATAGTCCTCGGAGTCGGGGGAGGGATTGCCGCCTACAAGGTGGCATCGCTCCTCCGGCTTTTTACTGAAGCCGGCCATAACGTCACGGTGATTCCCACGGAGGCGTCCACGCGCTTTGTCGGCACCGCCACCTGGGAGGCGCTGTCCGGGAACCCGGTCAGCAACAGCGTTTTTGACGACGTCCACCAGGTCAACCACGTCAGGCTCGGCCACGAGGCCGACCTCGTGGTCGTCGCACCGGCCACGGCGGACCTGCTCGCCAAGGCTGCCACCGGACAAGCCGGAGACCTCCTCACCAACACCCTCCTCATGGCCCGCGGGCCGGTGCTGTTCGCGCCCGCCATGCATACGGAGATGTGGCAGCACGCCGCCACCCGCGCCAACGTGGAGATGCTGCGTACCCGCGGTGCCGCAGTCCTCGAGCCCGCCACCGGCAGGCTCACCGGCGCCGATTCCGGTCCCGGGCGGCTGCCCGAGCCGCAGGTCATTTTTGACGCCGCCATGGCCCTGGTGCAGGGACAGACCGACTACCAGCTGCCGCTGGCCAGCCGCACCGTCACCATCAGCGCCGGCGGAACCCGCGAACCCCTCGATCCCGTGC
Source organism: Arthrobacter sp. Cr_A7 (assembly GCF_029222765.1). Taxonomy (NCBI): domain Bacteria; kingdom Bacillati; phylum Actinomycetota; class Actinomycetes; order Micrococcales; family Micrococcaceae; genus Arthrobacter; species Arthrobacter sp. Cr_A7. The sequence goes on from NZ_JARHXQ010000063.1 coordinate 49,815, forward strand.
GGTTCCTCGGCAACCGTTCCTCCGGGAAACAGGGGGTAGCGCTGGCCGTCGCCGCGCGCAACGCCGGGGCCACGGTCCGGCTGCTCGCCGCCCACATGGAAGTTCCTGTGCCCGCCGGCGTCGACGTGGTGCCCGTGGAAACAGCCCTGCAGCTTCGCGAGGCGGCACTGGCAGCCGCCGCTGACTCCGACGTCATCATCATGTCCGCTGCCGTGGCAGATTTCCGTCCCGCTGAGGTGTCGGACACCAAAATCAAGAAACGCGATGACAGCGCCGACCCCGTCATCACCCTGGTCCGCAACCCGGACATCCTCCATGAACTGGTGGAACTGCGTAACAGTGCACTTCCAAACGCTGCCGGCCCGGCAGGCGATCACCAGCTGATCGTCGGATTCGCCGCCGAAACCGGAGACAGCCACGGCGATGTCCTGGCCTACGCGCAGGCGAAGCTCCAGCGCAAGGGATGCGACCTGCTGGTGGTCAACCACGTCGGCTCCGACAAAGTGTTTGGCCAGGACACCAATTCCGTGGTCATCCTGGCGCGGTCAGGCTCCGAACCACAGGAGGCGGCCGGAACCAAGACAGAGGTTGCCGCTGCCATCATCAGCCGGATCGGCTTTGAACTGAACCACGTTTCGCCCCGGGCCTGAGTGTTCCCCGCCACGTTCGCTTAGCACGGGGACATCTCCAACGGGGCGTACGGACTCCAACCAGTAAGGTAGTTGAGTGACTTTACCCCTGCACCTTCCCCAGACCTCCGGCGCCGCGCCCACCGCGCTCCGGCTGTTCACCTCCGAGTCGGTCACCGAAGGCCACCCGGACAAGATCTGCGACCAGATCAGTGACGCTATCCTGGACGCCCTGCTGGCGGCAGATCCGGAATCCAGGGTAGCCGTGGAAACCATGGCCACCACCGGGCTGGTGCACGTGGCAGGTGAGGTCACCACCGACGCCTACGTTGAAATCCCGCAGATCGTCCGCGAGACCATCCTGGGGATCGGCTACGACTCCTCGGCCAACGGGTTCGATGGCGCCCGGTGCGGCGTCTCGGTTTCCATCGGCCAGCAGTCCAACGACATCGCCGGCGGCGTCTTCAATTCGTTGGAAGCCCGCGAGGGACGCCAGGAGGACGACTACGACCTGCAGGGCGCCGGCGACCAGGGCCTGATGTTCGGCTACGCCAGCGACGAAACACCCTCCTACATGCCCACGCCCATCTGGCTGGCACACCGCTTGTCGGAACGGCTCACCGAAGTCCGGAAATCCGGTGAACTGGCCTACCTCCGCCCGGACGGCAAAACCCAGGTGACCGTGGGCTACGACCGGGACGTACCCGTCTCGGTGGAAACCGTGGTCATCTCCAGCCAGCACGCGGAAGGCGCAAGCCTGGAGCAGCTCCGGGCAGACCTGGCCGCCATCGTGATCGACCCGGTCCTGGCAGGCGCCAACCTGGATATTTCGCGGACCAAGAACATCCTCAACCCCGCCGGCGAATTCGTCATTGGCGGCCCCGTTGGCGATGCCGGCCTGACCGGCCGCAAGATCATCGTTGACACCTACGGCGGCATGGCCCGCCATGGCGGCGGGGCCTTCTCCGGCAAGGACCCGTCCAAGGTGGACCGGTCCGCGGCCTATGCCATGCGCTGGGTTGCCAAGAACGTGGTGGCGGCCGGGCTGGCCAAGCGGGCGGAAATCCAGATTGCCTACGCCATCGGCCAGGCCCGCCCGGTGGGCACCTACGTGGAAACCTTCGGCACCGAAACCGTCGATCCTGCCCGGATCAGCGCTGCCATCGCCGAAATCTTCGACCTGCGCCCGCGTGCCATCATCGACGCACTGGACCTGAAGCGCCCCATCTACGCCAAGACTGCAGCCCATGGACACTTCGGCCGCGACGAACCCGACTTCACTTGGGAGCGCCTGGACCGCGTAGACGAGCTGAAGGCTTTCTTCAACGCCTAGGAACATTGCATCCGGGCCCCTGGCGCAAATGTCAGTGCCCGGTGCTTGGCTTGGCATGTCCACCCGGGAGCTGAATGGAGGTAGCCGCAATGGTTGCTGACAACCCAGTCCAGCCCGGGCTGGACTTTCCCGCCGGGTCCGGGCATGCCGTTCAGCCCTCCCTGCTGCAGGGCTTTCCGTCGCGGAAGCTGCCTGCGGGGATCACCCTGGCCGGCCATCTCCCCGTGGCCCGGGTACTGGTTGAGTCGTCCCTGCCGCACCTGGACCGCCCCTTCGACTATGCAGTTCCTGCCGCCCTCGACCACGCCGCCCAGCCGGGCGTCCGGGTCAAGGTCAGCTTCAACGGCCAGGACCTCAGCGGTTTTGTCCTGGAGCGGGTTGCCGAACCGGATGCCGGGCACACCCTGGTGCCGCTGTCGAAGGTGGTGTCCCCGGTCCCGGTCCTGACGCCGGCCGTACGTGACCTGGCCACCGCCGTTGCCGCCCGTTATGCGGGGACCGTGAGTGATGTCCTCCGCGTTGCCGTACCGCCCAGGGTGGCCCGGCTGGAAAAGGAGTTTCCCGGCGCAGGCGCGGAGGCCGGAACGGTTGCGCAGCCGGAGGGCACAGGCCAGGACGACGACGGCCTGCCGCCTGCCCCTGCCTCCGCCTGGGCCGCTTACCGGAACGGCCCCGCTTTCCTCAGGCATCTTGCCGACGGCGGTGCCCCCCGTGCCGTTCTCAACCCGCTGCAGGGATACGGCCCGGCCGGCTGGCCCCGCCTGTTGGCCGAGGCGGCCGCCGCTGCGTACGCTGCAGGACGCGGTGCCGTGCTTGTGGTGCCGGACTACCGCGACCTGGACCGGCTCGAAGGCGCGCTCAAGGAAGTGCTGCCGGAGGAAGCCGTGGCCAGGCTCGCCGCAGATGATGGCCCCACCCCCCGGTACCGGAACTTCCTGCGCCTGCTGGCAGGGACCGCCCGGGTGGCCATCGGCACCAGGTCCGCCGCTTTCGCCCCCGTCAAAGAGCTTGGCCTGGTGGCGTGCTGGGACGACGGCGACGACCTCCATATCGAGCAGCGCGCACCTTATGCCCATGCCCGGGAGGTCCTGCTCCTGCGCGCCGGGCAGGAAGGCGCCGCGTGCCTGCTTGCAGGTCATGCCCGGAGCACCGAGGTCCAGCGGCTTGTGGATGCCGGCTGGGCACTGCCCGTTGAGTCGGAGCGTGCAGCCACCCGCCGGACTGTGCCGCGGGTCGTCAACACCGCGGACAGCTTCGAGCAGGAACGGGATCCGCTGGCCACCATTGCCCGCCTTCCCGGTGCCGCCTGGCGTGCTGCCAAGGAGGGCCTCGAACGCGGCCCGGTCCTGGTCCAGGTGGCCCGCGCCGGCTACGCGCCGTCCCTCGCCTGCGAGACCTGCCGCGAGCCCGCCCGGTGCGGAGCCTGCCAGGGGCCGCTCGCTCTTGCCGGTACGTCCGCCATGCCCCAGTGCCGTTGGTGTTCCACGCCGGCCCCGGACTGGCGGTGCCCGCATTGCGGTGGCCGCCGGCTCCGCAAGGGTGCCACCGGGGTCCTGCGAACGGCGGAAGAACTCGGCCGTGCGTTCCCCGGAAAAACCGTCATCACCTCCTCCGGCGACCAGGTGAAGGCCTCGGTGGGCGGGGGCAAGGCCCTGGTGGTGGCCACGCTGGGGGCCGAACCGGTGGCCGACGGCGGTTATGCGGCGGCTCTGCTGCTGGACGGTGATTCGCTGCTGCGCCGCGAAACGCTCCGTGCCGGAGAAGACACCGTGCGCCGCTGGTTCAACGCCGCAGCCCTGGTCCGCCCGGCACCCGAGGGCGGCCTGGTGGTGGTGACCGCCACAGAGACCGCCGCTGTGGGAGCCCTGCTGCGCTGGGACCCGGCCGGCTATGCACAGCGGGAACTGTCCCTGCGGACCGAACTGCAGCTTCCGCCGGCGGTGCGCATTGCGTCCGTTACCGGGCCGCGCTCCGCCGTCGAACACTACACCGGAGCCGTGGAAGCAGAACTCGGGACGGCGGGCATCACCCTGCGGACTGCAGGCCCGGCACCCGTGCTGCTTAACAGCCAGCCCTCACCCCGGCGCCCGGCCGAGGACGTCCGCACCCTGCTGTTCTTCCCGTACAGCCAGGCGGCCGCTGTCGTCCGCGTGCTGCGGGTGACACGGGCAGCAGCGGCGGCCAAGCGCACCATGGAACCCGTCCAGGTCCGGCTGGACGGGGTCGATGTCCTTTAGCGGCGCCGCTTCACAATTTCTGCCGCGACGTCCACCAGTTGGCGGGCGGACTCCTCCCAGCTGAACTCACGTGCGCGGCTGACGGCCCGGCGGGACGCCTCCTGCCACCGTTCGCCGTCCTGAAGCTTTGCCACCGCTTCGGCGAACTGCTGCGGGGATGCCGGATCCACGTATGTTGCCGCGTCACCGCCCACTTCACGGAAGATGGGAATGTCACTGGCGATGACGGGCGTGCCGAGCGCCATGGCCTCCACCAGCGGAAGGCCGTACCCCTCGGCCCGGGAAAGGCTCACCAGCGCGGTTGCAGTCCTCAGCAATGCGGCATACTCCTCGTCCGTCACGCCGTTGTGGAAGACCACCGAGGCGCCCGGTGGAACCAGGGACTCCAGCTCTGCCCGCCGCTGCGGCGTGATCCTGCTGAGCAGGTGGAGGGTGTGGCCGGGAAGCTCTGCCATGCCGGCCACCATGGTTTCCACGTTCTTGTAGGGCATGAAAGACCCCATGTAGACAATGGACCGTTCGGCACCTGCATCCGCCGGCCGCGGGTCCTGCTCCGGCTGCGGGGCGTTGCTGATGATCCGTACCGGGCGGCGGGTGAGGCGGTACTTGGCAATCAGTGCCTCAGTGGTACGGCTGATGGTGGCCACCGTGTCGGCCCGGTCAAGGAGCAGCCGTTGCGGCCAGAACGCCTTGTGGTAGAGCCGCCACAGCAACCGCACCGGGGCGGGCAGGAACCCGGGCGGTTCCGGGTGCTCGTAGTAGATCAGGTCGTGCAGGGTCAGGACGAGCCCGTACCTGCGCCCCCAGGTGCCCATTGTCTGCATGGGACACACAACAACGTCGGCCCCCAGGGCGTTGACCTTCCGGGCCACGAACAGTTCCAGCGGTGAGAGCGGGCTGCTGATCAGGGTGTAGGGAACGTCCGGGAGCAGTGCCAGCTGCCGGACGTCGGAGATGAGCATGGACACGTCAGCGATTTTTGCGGTCGCGGCGATCAGGCTTGCCCCGTAGCGGCTGATGCCGTCATGGTGGTCAGTCCTGGTGAACCGGGCATCGATGACGATCTTCATGCGGGGTGGTCCTTCAGGAAGCTGCGGATGTAGGTGGCGGCCGGCCCGGGAGTTTCGTAATGGATCAGATGTCCCACCCCGGGAATCACCCGGAGTTCCGCGTCCGGGAGCAGGGCCAGCAGGCGGTGCTGGTCGGGGAGGGTGGCGATCTCGTCCTTCTCGCCGGCGATCAGCAGGACGGGAAGGGCCAGGCGTGCGGCCACCTCCGCAACATGGCTGCTGACCGATGCGGTGAAGGACTCGAGCAGGCTGTCCCGGTTGGCGAAGGCGCTGAAGTAGGCATGGTGCTGGCCGTGGATGAAACGGCGGAGGTTGCGGTCGCCGGTTTTCGCCATCGCTTCGCTCATCACCCGGACGATGAGCGGGCTGCGGAGCAGCGCCAGTCCCAGGGGACGGGGGAGCCGCGCGGCGAGCCGGTAGTACAGCACGGCCAGCCGGGTCATGATTCCCTTGGGCCCCTCGAGGGCCGGAGCGGCAATGGGGTTGATGAGGATCAGCGGGGTAACGGCCGTCGGGTGCTCTGCCACAAAGTGTGCCGCGATGATGGACCCGAAGGAGTGCCCCAGCAGGACCGTGTCCGGTCCCAGATCCAGGGCCGCCATGAAGTCTGTGATGAATTGGCCGTAGCGCTGCACGGAGTGGGGGCCGGAGTCGAAAGGCCCGGAACTGCCGAACCCGGGAAGGTCGGGCATGATGATGCGCATGTCCGGAAGGTGGTCCGCAACGCGCAGGAGGCCGTGATGGTCGCCGCGGAACCCGTGGATCACCAGGATGGTCCGGGTGTCCGGGCCGGTTTCCTGGGGGTCATAAGTCCAGAAGGCGACCTTGGTTCCGTCAAGCTCCACGGTGGAGGCGGTGGTGCGTGCCGCCAGGTCCGGGCTGATGTAGGCAGGCGCGGCTGATGGCCCGGGGTTTGTTGTTTTCATGGATCGTGGCCTTAGTTGACGTTGTCCGGATGGGAGCCGGTGCGCTGTCCCCGCTCAAGTCCTGCGAGTGCAGCCATGTCCCTCTCGGAAAGTTCGAAGCGGAACACGTCCAGGTTCTCCCGGATGCGCGCCTCGGAGCTGGCTTTGGGCACGGCGGCGTGCCCCAGCTGCACATGCCAGCGGAGGATGATCTGGGCGGGGGTCCTGCGGTGTTCCGCCGCGCACGCCTGGACAACAGGGTCAGCCAGGACCTGGCCGCGGCCCAGCGGGCTCCACGCTTCGGTCATGATGCCCAGCTCGCGGTGCTTGCCGCGCAGTTCCTCCTGCTGCAGCCACGGGTGCAGTTCCACCTGGTTGACGGCCGGAACCACTTCGGCCGTCTGCAGCAGGCGGTCCAGGTGGGCAGGCTGGAAATTGCTGACGCCGATGGCACGCACCCTGCCTTCCCGGTAGAGCGTCTCGAGCGCCCGGTAGGTCTCCGGAAAGAGCCCCTTCCGTGGGCAGGGCCAATGGATGAGGTACATGTCCACGTAGTCCAGCCCCAGGTTCACCATGGACGTATCGAAGGCCCGCAGCGTGGCGTCATAGCCGTGGTGGTCGTTCCACACCTTGGTAGTGATGAACACGCCCTCCCTGGACAATGCCGGAAAAGACTCGCCCGACCCGCCGCTGCAAGGTTGCGTGCTGAGCTGCGGGCCGACGCCGCGGGCCACGCCAAGTTCATTGCCGTACATCGCCGCGGTGTCGAAACGCCGGTAGCCGGCACCTAGTGCGACGGCGACCAGCCCTTCCGCGTCCCGGGCAGGCACCTTGTACAGCCCGAAACCGAGCTGGTCGATCAGCACGCCGTTGTTCAGGCTGAGCTTGGGTGAGGTTCTCATACCATCGACTCTACCCAGTCAGTGTGGCCTGGCCTTCGAAATGCGCCAGCCTCCGCGCGGTGGCTTCCAGGGCTTGTCACGAGTCCGGTGCGATCATTGCAGGGACGGGCGCTTGCCAACAGCCGCCACCAAGACAAGGACGTCACATGAACCAGTACATACTCGCCCTCGACCAGGGCACCACCAGCACCCGCGCGATCATCTTTGACCACGGCGGGGCGGTCGTCTCGTCGGGCCAGATGGAACACGAACAGATCTTCCCCCAGGCGGGATGGGTTGAGCACAGCCCGGCCGAGATCTGGAACAACACCCGGGAGGTCATCGCCTCCGCCCTTGCCAAAGCAAACCTGACACGGCACGATATTGCCGCCGTCGGAATCACCAACCAGCGCGAAACCGCTGTGGTGTGGGACAAGACCACCGGCGAGGCCGTGTACAACGCCATCGTGTGGCAGGACACGCGCACCCAGGGCATCGTGGATGAGCTGGCCAGGGACGGGGGAGCGGACCGCTTCAAACAGAAGGTGGGCCTGCCGCTGGCGACCTACTTCTCCGGCAGCAAGATCATGTGGATCCTGGACAACGTGGAAGGGGCCCGGGAAAAAGCCGAGGCCGGTGACCTGGTGTTCGGCAACACCGACGCCTGGGTCCTCTGGAACCTGACCGGCGGCGTGGACGGCGGAGTCCACGTCACCGACGCCACCAATGCCTCCCGCACGCTGTTCATGGACCTGGAGACCCTGCAGTGGGACGACGAAATCCTCGGGATCTTCGGGGTCCCGCGGTCCATGATGCCGGACATCAAATCCTCCTCGGAGGTGTACGGCCGCGTGCATACGTCCCAGTTGCTCAGGGAAACTCCGGTGGCCGGTATCCTGGGCGACCAGCAGGCGGCGACCTTCGGCCAGGCAGCCTTCCAGGCCGGCGAGGCCAAGAACACCTATGGCACCGGCTGCTTCCTGATCTTCAACACCGGCGAAGAGATCGTCCATTCCAGGAACGGCCTCCTCACCACGGTGGGCTACAAACTGGGCGACGCCGCACCCCACTACGCCCTGGAAGGTTCCATCGCCGTCACCGGCTCCCTCATCCAGTGGCTGCGGGACAACCTGGGAATGATCAGCAGCGCTCCCGAGGTGGAAACCCTGGCCGCATCGGTCAAGGACAACGGGGGTGTGTACATCGTGCCGGCGTTCTCCGGCCTGTTCGCCCCCTATTGGCGGTCCGATGCGCGCGGCGCCATCGTGGGCCTTACCCGTTTCGTCAACAAGAACCACATCGCCCGTGCCGCACTGGAAGCCACCGCATTCCAGACCCGCGAGGTGCTCGACGCGGTCAACGCGGACTCCGGCGTGCCGCTCACCGAACTGAAGGTCGACGGCGGCATGGTCGCCAACGACGCGCTGATGCAGTTCCAGGCGGACATCCTGGGCGTGCCGGTCATCCGTCCCATGGTGGTGGAAACCACTGCCCTCGGCGCAGCCTATGCCGCAGGCCTCGCCGTCGGCTTCTGGAAGGACCTCGGCGAACTCTCGGCCAACTGGTCCGAGGACAAGCGCTGGGAACCCCAACTGGACCAGGCCGAACAGGACAGGCAGCTGCGGCTGTGGAGGAAGGCCGTCACCAAGTCCATGGATTGGGTGGACGAGGACGTGAAGTAACCCAATTTGAACGAGGAAAACGGCCCCTGCCCCGCCCGCTCCGCGGTGCCCACCACACCCGGGCGAGGGGCCGCCTTCCTCGTTTCCTGGCTTCTTTCAGCCCTCGTGGGTTTCGATGGTGCCGGCGTTGCCGTCGACTGTTACTAACTGTCCCGTTCTCAGGACGTGGGTGGCGTTGCCCGTGCCCACCACTGCGGGGATGCCGTATTCGCGTGCAATCAGGGAGGCGTGCGCTGCCAGATTGCCGCCGTCGGTGACTACTGCCGCGGCATCGGTGAAAAGCGGGGTCCAGGCCGGCGCCGTGACCCTCGCTACCAGGACTTCGCCCGGCATGAACCGGGCGAACTCCCCGGGGCCGTCAACCACGCGCGCCCGGCCATGGCCCGGCCGGGACTGGCCGGATGCCCCACGATGGCACCGCCCGGCAGGTTCCTGGTGCTCCGGGCCGAATTGGCAATGCGGTCAAAGGCGTTGCCCAGCAGCGGCGGCATCCTACCCAGGGTCAGCGGGGCTGCCAGCTTCCGCTGCCGGAGCCAGTCAGCCCGGCGCCGGGACACGGCGTCCTGCTGGGGCGGCGCGTCCGTACGCAGGGCATCCAGCGTCACGAAGTAGACGTCGTCAGGGGCCGCGATGATTCCGCGGTCATGGAGACGGGCGCCCAGCTCCGCGGCACAGCGGCGAAGCAGTGGCCAGCCCAGGGTGAAGTCCCGGACCTGCTCTTCGCGGAGGATTGCGTAGTGCTGTGCCACGCTCAGGAGGACTTCGAACTTCTCCAGCCGAGGGGTTCCCCTGAGTACCGCGCGGCACGCCGCCTCAGTTATTGTTCGCCGCTCAGCTGCCACCGTGGCGGGAAGCGGCCCGGACGTGCCACCCGGCTCCGCGTGGGAGGGGAAGCGTTCACCCGCCGTCGGGTGGTACCAGTCGATGCTGTATACGGCATGGGGAACAACGGCAGGCAGGGGCGACAGGCCGCCCAGAAGGACCTGGTACCCCATGGCGTTCTCCGAACCCGGTGCTGCTGCTGCGAGCGCGCCGGCGAGGTGCCGGCGCCAAAACCTGCCCAAAGCAACTTCCATTTTCCATGCGGCGCCGCCTGTGGCCGAAATAAACCAGAGGTATTCCCCAGCCTGCCGGGCCACCTCATCCACAACGGCAATCAGTTCCGGCATTGTTGCAGCAGGCACTGCCGGCCGCGATGAGTCGATAAGGGCCTTGTAAGCAGGCAGGCACTCTTGGCGCCATGTGCCCTCAAGGCCGCGAAGGACCTTCCTGTCCGCACCTGCCGGGTCGAACGTGGGCCGCAGGACCGCGTTGATGAAGAACGACAAGGACTGTCTGGCCGCCCCACCGAAGAGCATCCGGGGGATGGACGTGGGACTGGGCGGGGAAAGGTAATACCAGCCGTTGACCACCCCGCTGCGCACGGGCGCGGCGACTCCCAGGGTCTCTCCCAATGTCCCGTTGAAGGCGTCATCAATCCGCGGGACCAGCCAGTCCATGAATAAGGGCGTCACAGGTTCGGGCAGCCACTCGCCCAGCCGGAAATTCCGCACCCAGATACCTTTGCCTGGCGGTTCCCACACCACGGGATCAGGCAGGGCGGTCATCGGGCGGGCCTGCAGGATCTGGACGTGGCCGGCGCGGTCCACCGCCCATTCAATGTCCTGCGGGCAGCCGAAATGCCGGGCGATCCTGCCCGCGACGGCGGCCACCGCCGTCGCGGTTTCACCCGAGATGACTGCGCCCTTCCCGCGCGCCGGCACAGGCAGTCCCGCCCGGACGATCCATTCCTGTCCTGTCTGCAGGCCCGAGACGAGGCTTTCACCCAGCCCCGGGACAGCGGAGATGACGGTTTCGCTGCGGTCCCCGGTCAGGGGGTTGGCGGTGAAGGCGACGCCTGCGGCCGCGGCATCCACCATCTGTTGCACCAGGACGGCCATGCCCCCGCCTGCCTGAGCCGGACCAAGGTCATCGCGATGCTGCTGGAGGCTGGACTCGTAGGCGCGGATGCGGTCCGCCGTGGCAGCGTCACAACAGCGTTCGACGGCGGCGGCCAGGCCAGCGGCGGACACGTTGAGGTAGCTCTCATACATGCCCGCGAACGACGCCCCGGGCAGGTCCTCGGCGGCGGCAGAGGACCTGACTGCATAGGGGCCGGACCCGGCCCTGCGGGCGGCGGCCTGGAGTGCACCATCCAGCCCGGCGCCGGCGTCCTGCGCCCTGGCTGCTGCAAGGGCAGTGCCGGTTACAACGAAACCGGCAGGGACCGGGAACCCGGCTGCGGCCAGCCCTGACAGCGCCGCGGCCTTGCTGCCGACGGTTTCCCTTGCCAGCGCGGCGGGATGGCCCAGAGGGGGAAACAGGATGTCTTCGCTCACGGGAGTCACCGGTCCGGATCAGTTGTTGCCTCGCGGACCCCAGTGTATTCCTGCGCTGCCGCGCCGGACAGGGCCGCGCATGCGGCGGCACCGCGATGCTTCGGTGCGCTAAAGTAGTTCCATGCGTGCGATCCTTCTGCTTAGTTAGCCGCCAGGTGTCCGGGACACGGACAGCTGAGCGGCAGCCCCTCCATGGTGAGGGGCTTTTGTGTGTCCGGGAGTATTTCCGGTCCGGCAGCAGGAGGATCAGGCCGTTATGGCAGCACAGATGCCGTAACAGAACAGAAGAGGGCAGCAGTGGGCGTTCAGCCGGAGACAGAGACCGGAACAGCAGCAACAGTGGCGGCGGATGGGCCCGAGGAGGGCACCTACAGCTTCACGGCCATGGAGGCCAAATGGCCCCAGGTGTGGGAAGACCTGAAGGTCTTTACCCCTGTCGACGACGGATCACGGGAACGCCGGTACGTACTGGACATGTTCCCCTACCCGTCGGGCGACCTGCACATGGGCCACGCCGAAGCGTTCGCCATGGGGGACGTGGTGGCACGCTACCTGCGCCAGCAGGGCTACGACGTGCTCCACCCGATCGGCTGGGACTCCTTCGGGCTGCCTGCCGAGAACGCCGCCATCAAGCGCAACGCCCACCCGAGCGAGTGGACCTACGCGAACATCGACACCCAGGCGGCGTCCTTCAAGCGCTACGCCATCTCGGCTGACTGGTCGCGCCGGCTGCACACCTCGGACCCCGAGTACTACCGCTGGACGCAGTGGCTCTTCAAGCGCTTCTACGAGCGCGGTTTGGCATACCGGAAGGACTCGCCGGTCAACTGGTGCCCGAAGGACCAGACTGTCCTTGCGAACGAGCAGGTTGTCAACGGAGCCTGCGAGCGCTGTGGCACCACGGTCACCAAGAAGTCGCTGAACCAGTGGTACTTCAAGATCACCGATTACGCCGACCGGCTGCTGGATGACATGGAAGAGCTGCGGGGCCACTGGCCCGAGCGGGTCCTGGCCATGCAGAAGAACTGGATCGGCCGCTCCGAAGGTGCCCACGTCAACTTCGTGATCGAGGCCGACGGCGGCAAGCCCGCCAAGGACGTCACGGTCTTCACCACCCGCCCGGACACGCTGTACGGCGCCACGTTCTTCGTGGTGGCAGCCGACGCGCCACTCGCCGTCGAACTCGTCACGGAGGAGCACGCCGCTGCCCTGGACGAATACCGCGAGAAGGTCAAGGCCCTCACCGAAATCGAGCGCCAGTCCACCGAACGGGAAAAGACCGGCGTCTTCACCGGCCGGTATGCCGTGAACCCGCTGAACGGGGAGAAGCTTCCCGTCTGGGCCGCCGATTACGTCCTGGCTGACTACGGCACGGGCGCCATCATGGCCGTCCCCGCCCATGACCAGCGCGACCTCGACTTCGCCCGCAAGTTCGACCTTCCCGTGCGCGCCGTCCTGGACACCGGCGAGGAGGACCCTGCAGTATCCGGCACCGCCACTACAGGGGAGGGGACACTGATCAACTCCGGCGATCTGGACGGCCTGCCCAAGTCCGAAGCCATCCCCGCCGCCATCGCCATCCTGGAAAAGCAGGGCACGGGCGAAAAGTTCGTCAACTTCCGCCTGCGCGACTGGCTGCTGAGCCGCCAGCGCTTCTGGGGCACCCCCATCCCGATCATCCACTGCCCCGCCTGCGGCGAGGTGGCAGTTCCGGACGAGCAGCTGCCCGTCACGCTCCCGGCTGACCTCCGCGGCGAGGACCTGTCGCCGAAGGGGACATCCCCGCTGGCTGCCGCCGAGGCCTGGGTCAACGTTGAATGCCCCAACTGCCACGGACCTGCCAAGCGGGACACCGACACCATGGACACGTTCGTGGACTCGTCCTGGTACTTCCTGCGTTTTGTGTCGCCGCAGTACACGGAGGGTCCGTTCGATCCGGAGAAGATCAACGACTGGATGCCGGTGGGACAGTACGTGGGCGGCGTGGAGCACGCCATCCTGCACCTGCTGTACGCGCGGTTCTTCACCAAGGTCATCCACGACCTCGGCATGATCGACGCCGACGAGCCGTTCAGCGCCCTGCTGAACCAGGGCCAGGTGCTCAACGGCGGCAAGGCAATGAGCAAGTCCCTCGGCAACGGTGTTGACCTCGGAGAGCAGCTCGACAAGTACGGCGTGGACGCCGTCCGCCTGACCATGATCTTCGCCTCCCCGCCTGAGGACGACGTCGACTGGGCGGACGTGTCGCCGTCGGGCTCCGCGAAGTTCCTGGCCCGGGGCTGGCGGCTTGCGCAGGACGTCACCAGCCAGCCCGGTGTGGACCCCTCGGCTGGTGACCGGGCGCTGCGCTCCGTCACGCACCGGACCATTGCCGATGCCGCGGCGCTGCTGGACAGCAACAAGTTCAACGTGGTGGTGGCCAAGCTGATGGAGCTGGTCAACGCGACCCGCAAGACCATCGACGCCGGCGCCGGCGGGGCCGATCCTGCTGTCCGCGAGGCGGCCGAGGCCGTTGCCGTCATCCTCAGCCTCTTCGCGCCGTACACGGCCGAGGACATGTGGAACGTCCTGGGCCATCCCGCTTCTGTTGCTAACGCCGGCTGGCCTACGCACGATGAGGCGCTGCTGGTCCAGGCGACCGTCACCGCCGTGGTCCAGGTTCAGGGCAAGGTCCGCGACAGGCTCGAAGTCTCCCCGGACATCAGCGAGGACGCACTGCGTGAACAGGCCCTGGCCAGTGAAAACGTCCAGCGCGCCCTCGACGGCCGCGGCATCCGCACCGTTATTGTCCGCGCACCTAAACTGGTGAACATCGTCCCGGCCTAGCATCCAGCAAGCCGGCTCCGGCCACCGGAACAATTCCGGTGGCCGGTCACCGACACCAGGAGGCCACTTGCCCGAGAGAAACACCGCCGCCTGGACCTGGTTCCGTGCGCGCCTGGCGGGCCTCCGCCCCCCACCCAGGCCGGGAGCCGCCGTCGTACGCACCGCGGTGGTGACCGACTCCGCTGCTGCACTGCCGGCGGAGTGGGTGAACGGGCTCAGAGCAGAGGGACTGCTGACGGTCATTCCGATGCCCGTGATGGTGGGCGCGGAAATTTACGGCGAGGGCGAAGACGACATCCTCGAGACCATCGCGCTGGCCCTGGCCGCAGGAAAGGCGGTGAAGACGTCGAGGCCTTCCCCGGGCCAGTTCGAAAATGCCTACCGTGCCGCCCAGCGGCTGGGATACGAGGCCGTCGTGTCCATCCACATCTCCGGGGAACTTTCGGGCACGGCTGACGCCGCGCGGCTCGCTGCTGCGCGGGTGGACATTCCCGTGGAAGTGGTTGACTCACGCACCGTCGGCATGGCCCTGGGTATGGCGGTACAGGCCGGAGTGGCGGCCGCGGCCGCAGGTGTGGACGCAGCCGGGACCGCTGCTGCCGCAGCAAGCCAGGCTGCCCGCACCACAGTGTATTTTTACGTGCCCAGCCTTGAGCAGCTCCGCCGCGGCGGACGGATCGGTGCCGCGGCCTCCCTGGTGGGAACCATGCTCGCCATCAAGCCGATTCTGGCCGTCGATGAGGGCAAAATCGTTCCGCTGGAAAAAGTGCGTTCAGCGGCCAAGGCAGTGGCGCGCCTGGAGGAAATCGTTGCTGCCGAGGTGAAAGCACGGAATGGGGCGGTGCGGCTGGCCGTCCACCACTTCGGAAACCCGGAGGAAGCCGAAAGCCTGGCCGTCCGGCTGTCGGCGGCGCTGCCCCACTGCCCTCCCGCCCAGATCAGTTCCCTGCCGGCCGTGCTGGCCGCGCATGCGGGGCTGGGCGTCCTCGCCGTCATCGTGGGCCAGGAACCTGCCGAGGCTGATGCGGCGCAACTGTCCACATAGCCGCCGCCGGTCCTGTTGCCGCGTGGCGGGTGTACCTAGCGTGAAGGCATGTCACGCCGGGATGCTGGAGCAGCAGGTCATCAGGCGCGCCATGCCAGGGACAGGCTGCAGGCCACCCTTGGGCCCGGCCCCGGGGGCCTCCTGCTGGAAGGGAGCGGGGAGCAGGCGTTTGAATACCTGGGCCCAGAGCAGGGGGACTCGGACGGCCACGAGGGGCACGGGAACGGTGAAGGCCCCGAATCCCTTGGCTCCCCGAAGGTGGGGCCCGCGCTGCGGTGGCGGGTGGGCATACGCGTCGCCATCCTCCTGGGAATCCTTGCCGTAGCTGCGGGGGCGCTGTTCTGGTGGCAGACCGCATCCGGGCGGCCGGAAATCCTGCCCCTGAGCGGAATCAGTCCGGGCGGCACCGAAGCGACAGGCGGGGACGCAGCGGAAGAAGGTGCCGGGGAGCCGGAGGCCGACGCGCAGCCTGGCGGTGGCGTGGAGCCTGGGGGAGGGGATCCCTCGGCCCGTGATCCGTCCCCCGGCACGGTGGTGGTCCATGTCGCCGGTGCCGTGGCCAGCCCGGGCGTGGTCCACCTGCCCGCCGGAAGCCGTGTCCACGAGGCCATCGCGGCCGCCGGGGGCGGAACCCCGGATGCCGACCTGAACCGCCTCAACCTTGCCCTTGTTGTCGAGGACGCCCGGAAGATCCACGTCCCGCGGCACGGGGAAGCAGCTCCGGCGGGACCGGAGAGTGCAGGAACCCCTGATCCCGGCACCGGTGGGGCTGCGGGCGCACCGGCAGGAGCGAAGATCAATATCAACACGGCGGAGGCCGCCGAACTTGATGCCCTGCCCAAGGTAGGCCCGGTGCTGGCCCAGCGGATCGTGGACTGGCGCAAGGAACATGGAGCGTTCAAGAACATTGAGGAACTGGATGCCGTTGACGGCGTGGGGCCCAAGATGCTCGAGGCGTTGCTGCCCCTGGTGACCGTATGAAGCGGGACCGGCCATGAACGGCAGCCGGATGGGCGGCGGTAAAGAACAGATGAGGCCCAGCCCCTGGAGCCGCTACGTGGAGTCAGCCGTCCGGGGCGGGCCAGCTGATGCTCCCTCCGTCGAAGCGGGCGCGGTAGGGAACCGGGCCCCGCTGCCTGCCCGGGATGCCCCGGCCGGCCATTCGGGGCAGCGCCGTTCGGGACGGCGGGCGCCCCGCCCCGCAGGGCCCCATCGCCGGGAATTCCGTGAATACGGCGGAAGGCTTGTCCAATACGCCCGGGAGCGGGCCGGCACCAAGGGGGCGGGACAGGGGAACGACGCCGGCAGTGAGGCCCCGCGGCGCCGCACCGACGTGCGCCTCGCATTGCCGGCCGCCATGGTCTGGGGCGCATCCATCGCGGGGCTGTGGCTGACGCCGTCCGTCCTGGCTGTGCTGTGTATCGGGTTGCTTGCCCTGGCGGCGCTTCTGCTGGTTCGGCTTTCACGGCTCGCCGGCCGCACACCTGCCCGGCGAAGCTTCCTCGCCACCACTGCTGTGGCCTGCGTGCTGGCCGCTGCCGCCGCGGCACACTCCTCCACAGCATCAAGCCAGCGGTTCGATGGCCCCTTGGCCGCGGCCATAGCCTCGGGCAAGTCCGTTGTGGCCGTCGTCGAGGTGGCCGGGGCGCCGCGTGCCCTGGACGCGCCCGGGCAGGCAGGGCCGCCGGCGCGCTGGTCGGTTCCGGTCTGGACCCGGGAGGTGACCACGGGCGGGATGTTGCTCCGGACCCGCGCGCAGTTGGTGGTGATGGGCGGCGACACGTGGGCAGCGCTGGTCCCCGGGCAATCCGTGCGCGCCACCGGAAAGCTCCGGCCTCCGGACCCCGGGCGGCAGGAGGCAGGCACCCTTACCGCGTCATCCGCACCGGGCATGTCCACCGGCGGGGAGGGGCTGGAGGGTGCGGCCAAGGATTTGCGGACGCGTTTTGTTGCCGCCTCGGCCTTTCTGACGCCTGATGCCGCAGGCCTGCTCCCGGGAATGGTCACAGGGGATACCAGCGCCCTGGATCAGGGGCTGGAAAACTCAATGAAAGCGGTGGGCATGACGCACCTGACGGCAGTCAGCGGAGCCAACTGCAGCCTGGTTCTCGGTGCCGTCCTGCTCGCCTGCAGGCGGTTCCGCCTGCCGCGCATTCCTGCGGCGGCGGTTGCCCTCACCGTTTTGGGGCTGTTCGTGGTGCTGGTGGGCCCGGATGCGAGTGTCCTGCGGGCAGCCTTGATGGGGGCTGTGGGGGTGGCTGCGTTGGCGGGAGGCCGCTCCGGCCGGGGACTGAGCTTCCTCTGCCTGGCCGTTATGGGATTACTCCTCCTGGACCCCGGGCTTGGCGGCAGTTTCGGCTTCCTGCTGTCGGTTCTCGCGACGCTCGGGATTATCGTCCTGGGCCGGCGCATCATCGAGTGGACGCCTGCTGCAGTTCCCCGCTGGGCAGCTGCAGCCGTGGCGGTCCCGTTGTCGGCCCAGCTCCTGTGCGGGCCGGTGATTGTGCTGCTGCAGCCCCAGTTCTCCACGTATTCCCTCCTGGCCAACGTGGTCGCTTCGCCGCTGGTGGCACCCGTGACGCTGCTGGGGACAGCGGCCGTTCCCCTCGTTGTCCTGGCACCCTGGCTGGCCACCGTGCTGATCGCGGTGGCGGGGACGTTCAGCGCCGGGGTTGCCGGCACGGCCCGGATCGCCGCCCGGCTTCCTGGCTCGGCCCTGGCCTGGCCCGAGGGCGTGCCCGGGCTGCTGTCCATGGTGCTTTTTTCGGTTCTGACTGTGAGTGTTGTGTGGGCGGTGGCCCGGCCCCGGCAGGCCATGGACCTGGTTCTCGCTTCGCACCGGCACACGGTGGTGCTCCTTGCACTGCTGGAGCGGCACATCGCTGCCGTCCGCGCCCGCTGCGGCTTTGACCGCGGGCCGGGACGTGGCAGGCTGGGATACTCCACAAAACTTTCCGGAAGGAACCCCCGATGGCCGCTGCGCAAAAGCGAGCAACCCGTTCCCCGGCGTCGAATGCCGCCACCTGGCGTGACGTAACCCCTGCCGCCGTCGTCCTGGTCAGCGGGCCTGAGGAATACCTCGGCATCAGGGCCATGGACACGATCCGTGCGCAGGTCCGGGCAGCGGCTCCGGATGTGGAAGTGAGCCGCATCAATGCGGCAGGCTACGAGGCCGGGACGCTGCTGATGCAGGTCAGCCCGTCACTGTTCGGTGAAAGCAAACTGATCGAGGTGGAAGGCGTCGAAGCCATGAACGACGCCTTCCTCGCTGACGCCCTTCGGTACCTGGACCATACGGAACCGGACGCCGTGCTGGTCCTGCGGCACGCCGGGGGAACGCGCGGCAAAAAGCTCCTGGACGCCATCAAGAAGGCCGGCTGGCCCGTGGTTGACTGCCAGCCCCTGAAAAAGGACGCCGACAAGATGGCGTTCGTTTCCGCCGAATTCAAAGCCGCGGGGCGCCGCATTGAACAGGAAGCCGTCCTTGCCCTCGTCAACGCGGTCGGAGCCAACCTTTCCGAGCTCGCGGCCGCATGCAGCCAACTGGTGGCAGACGCCGGCACCACAGTGACGTCGGAAGTGGTGGACCGCTACTACGGAGGGCGGATCGAGGCCACCGCATTCAAGGTGGCAGATGCCGCGATGGCAGGCAACGGCCCCTTGGCGCTGTCCACGCTCCGCCACGCACTCGCTACCGGCGCCGACCCCGTTCCGCTCGTGGCAGCCCTCGCCGCCAAACTGCGCACCGTAGCCCGGGTGGCGGGAGCCTCCGGTTCCTCAGCCCAGATCGCATCCGAACTGGGAATGCAGCCCTGGCTGGTGGAACAGGCCCAACGCGACGTCCGCCGCTGGACACCGGAGGGGCTGGTCCGTTCCATCCAGGCAACTGCCGAAGCCGATGCCCAGGTCAAGGGATTGTCCCGCGACCCGGTGTATGCGGTAGAGCATGCCGTGACGGTGATAGCGATGTCCGCCCAGGGCAGGTAACGCGTCCCCGCGCCCGTACATGCGGGGGCCGCTGACCCGGTTCCCGCGCCC
>NZ_JARHXQ010000064.1:0-311 GCF_029222765.1 Arthrobacter sp. Cr_A7
ATCGGTCGGCCGCGGACGGCCAGTGCGGTGCCAAGTGTCACGGGGCCAAGGCGGCCGATGAACATCAGCAGGATCAGGACCACCTGCCCGGCGGGCGGCATCCCGGCGGTGATGCCGGTGGACAGGCCCACCGTGGCAAACGCGGACACCACTTCGAAGAGGATCCGTTCCTGCCCGAAATCGGTGATCAGCATGAGGAACATCGTGGACACCACGATCAGCGCGATGGCCAGGAGCACCACGGTGATGGCCTGGCGGTGCACGGCCCGGGAGAGCCGCTTGCCGAAGATGTTCACCGCGGTGCCGCCGCG
>NZ_JARHXQ010000065.1:0-428 GCF_029222765.1 Arthrobacter sp. Cr_A7
ATCTAATGACCGTCAGGATTGAGAACCTGGTCACCTCGGGGACGTTCTCGCTCGACGGCGGCACCTGGGATGTGGACAACAACGTCTGGATCGTCGGCAACGACGAGGAATGCGTGATCATTGACTCCCCGCACGACGCCGCGGCCATCATCGATCAGGTCCGCGGGCGGAAAGTTAAAGCGATCCTGCTGACGCACGCGCACAACGACCACATCGGCGCCGCCCGGGAGGTTGCGGACGCCGTGGGCGCCCCGATCGTGCTGAACCCGGAGGACCTGGTCCTGTGGAAGCAGGTCTACCCGGACTACGAACCGGACCGGTACCACGGAGACGGAGACGTGTTCGAGGTGGGAGAAACGGCGCTGTTGGCAATTCATACGCCCGGCCATTCCCCTGGCTCCACCTGCTTCTATCTTGAAAGCGAAGGA
>NZ_JARHXQ010000066.1:0-67524 GCF_029222765.1 Arthrobacter sp. Cr_A7
ATCTACAGTTCTACCGTGCCGCTTTCGCCGACGCTCATGCGGCTGTTGGTGACCTTGGACTTCACCCACTGCAGCACGGTTGCGGCGGTGCCGCCGGGGCTGGTCCAGTACTCCGCCGAGTCCGAGTCGACGCGGAGCAGGCACACCTCCGGGGTGTCCGGCCCGTCCGGGAACCAGGCCTCCACCGCCTGGTTCCACAGCTCGTGGATCTTGGCGCGGTCCGTTACAACCTCGGCCCGGCCTGCCACTGAGACCCACTCGGTGTTCTTGCCAAAGGCGACGTTGACGCGGGAGTCGGCCCGGACATGCGCAACCTGGGACGTGCCGAGCCCGGTGAAGAACCACATGTCGCCGTCGTCCTTTACTTCCTGGACGGCCAGCGGACGGCTGACGAGGGCACCCTCTTCGTTGATGGTGGTCAACATTCCGATCTTGGAATCATTGATGATTTCCGTAACCTTGCTGATGCTCTGGGCGTCAGTCATGCCTCACCTCTTTCGTCTGGGGTCGGGGACGTTCCCCATCGGCCAGCCTATTAGTAAGCATGCTTATTTACCAGCCGGCGGGAACAGTTACTTTCGCTTCTTCGGCGACCCGGGCGGCGGTGCGAAGGCCCATCCGGATGGCGCCGTCCACGTGCTGGTAGCCCTCCGCCGCCAAGTCGGAGGAGGACCAGTAGATCGGTCCGACCGGGGCGTGCTGGTCCTTGCCATAGCGGTGCAGTCCGCCCAGGTCGTAGCTGGAGGCATAGGCGCCGCGGGTCCATTCCTCCGAGCCCCAGTCGGACTCGTAGTAGACCTCCGGCGTCAGCGCCTCTTGGCCCAGGAAGCCGGCGATGGAGTTGAGGACGGCCTTCTTGCGGTCTTCGGCACTGAGCTCGAACACGGCGTCGGCCTTTTCATCGGAGATGAAGCCCACCAGGGTGCCGCGGGTATCGCCATAGTTGGTGTTGTCGTACACCTCCTGCACCAGGGCGTCGGCGCCGAAGCCGGTGCCTGAGAGCCCGGCGTCACGCCAGAACGGCCTGCTATAGACGGCGTGGACCTTGATGACCAGCCCCAGGGACTGATGCTGATGCATCTGGTGCTGGCGGCGCGGCAGCGGCGGGTTGAAGGAGACTCGTGAGTAAAGGTTGGGCGGCACGGCCATGATCACGAACCGGGCATTGACGGTGGCCTGCTCTGATTCGACGGTGACGCGGTGGCCGCCGTCTGCGTCCGGCCCCCAGTTGATGGTGCGCACGGGGGCATTGAGGACGACGTCGTCGCCGAGTTCCTGCGCCAGCAGCAGGGAAACCTGCTGCATGCCGCCCACCACGCGCCGGTCCAGGATGAAGTCCTCGTCCGTGAGGTGGGTGAAGGAACCGGCCGAGGCTGCCATCAAGACAGCCTGCAGTGCGGAGAAGGCGTGCGCGGGCTTGGTAAGCATGCCGCCGGCGATGAACAGGCCGATGTTCTTGCAGGCCTCCTCATTGGCGGAGTTCTGCCGCAGCCAGTGATGGAAGGAAATGGTGTCCAGCTCGCGCGCCTTGGGATGCGCCCAGGGTTCGGTGGCACCGATCTCCGCTGCGAGTCCGTCCAGCAGTGCCACCAGCCTGTCCATTTCGACGGCGGTGGCGGGGTCCACCGGGAAGGTGTCGCCGGTGTAGCGCACGGGAATGCCGTCCGAGCCGATGTAGACGGACTCGCCCTGGCGGTACCGGGGGTAGGTCTTGAGGCCCAGCTCGTCCAAAAGCTCCAGGAGTACGGTCTGGTCCGGCGAGACCCATTGGCCGCCGATCTCCAGCATGGCGCCGTCCACGGTGTCGGTCCAGGTACGGCCGCCCACGCGGTCACGGGCCTCGAGCACGGCGACGGTAAGGCCTGCCTTTTTCAGTTCACGTGCCGCGGTCAATCCGGACGGCCCGGCTCCAACGACCACAACGTCGCGGTTCAGGTTCAGCATGATGTCCTTTCTGCGGCCCGTCAGGTGACCGGGACCACTAAATGAATGTCATTCATTTATTAGAACTATAGCGGCTCTTGGCAGGGACCGGAAGTGCCCGGGTGGAATAATGCTGGAGACCACCAAAGAAAGGGCAGGAATGCCGGCAGTATCAGCCGCACAGGGGCCCGCCACCGGGACCGCCGCCGCGAATGGGTCCGGCAATGCCGAGGCACGGCGGCGGCGCGCCGGCAGGCCCTCGGCCGCCGTGCTGGACAAAACCGGTATCACCGCCGCCGCATTGGAGCTCGTCAGCCGGAAAGGCTACGACGGGCTGACCATGGCGGCCCTGGCGAAACAGCTGGACGTCGCTCCTTCGGCCCTGTACAACCACGTGGCATCCAAGCGGGACGTACTGCTCCTGGTGGAGGACCACCTTATGTCCCTGGTGGATGTTTCCGGGTTCGGCGCTTCGAAGTGGGAGGAGGCCGTGCGGACCTGGGCCTGGAGCTACCGGAATGTCTTCGCGGAACACACGCCGCTGATTCCGGTGATTGCCGTGCTGCCCGTCACGGACGCGCCGCAGACCCTGGCGATGTATGAGGCCATCAGCAAGGGCTTCCTCGACGCCGGTTTTCCCGAGTCGCGGATTGTGTCATCGATCGTGGCGTTGGAGTCCTTCATCTTCGGCTCCGCGTACGACGTCACCGCACCGGAGGACATCTTCGAGCCCGGCACCATGGCTGAATCAACCCCGCACTTCACCGCCGCCGTGCGCAGCCTGGGCGGGCCGCCGTCGTCGGAACGTCCGGCGGACACGGCGTTCAGCCTGGGACTGGAGGCGCTGATTTCCGGTCTGGGGGCCCTGCGGGGCTGAAGCCTTTTTTACCCGGCCGGCGGACGGGGTGCGGCATCCCGCTCGCTGATGGTGCCGGCGTCGGCGTCGCTGCCGTTACCGGCCGCCGTGTCGCTGGCATTCTCCGCGGCGGCCTGGGCATAGGTGGCTGAAACACGCCGGTACACCGGGGTCAGGAAGGCGAGCAGCGCGGCGGCAATCATGATGATCCCGGCGATCAGGAACACCAGCGCGATGCCGCGGGAAACGCCTTCACCCAGCAGCGGGGCAAGTTGCGCAGATCCTTCCTCCGACCGCGCGTACGGAATGATCCAGAACTGGGCGATCGGTGCGATGAGGAACGCGGTGATCGGCGCCGCGGCGGACTCGAAGGCCATGGCGAAACCGAACACACGGCCCTGCCGGTTCAACGGCACCACCTGCTGGATGACCGTCTGCTCGGCCGCCTCCACCACCGGGATCAGGATCAGGTACAGCCAGATGCCGGCGATGTAGAGCCACGCCCACTCCCGGATAGTGAACACCGCACCGAGGAACCCCATTGCCACCACGGCGAGCAGCAGGCTGCGGAGCGGGTTGGCGCCAAGTCCGAACTTGCCGATGAGCGCACCGCCGATAATGAACCCGGTGGACCCCAACGCGAAGACGGCGCCCCACACCTCCACGGGGAACATTTCGAGGCCGTACGGATCCATCAACGCCATGTAGACGCCGCCGATGAAGTTGTTGAACGTGGAGAACAGAATCAGCGCGAACAGTCCGGTGATGGCCATGACGGCTGCGATGGACCCGCGCAGGTCAAACGCACCGTGGGCGTCGGTGGCGGCAACGCGTACTTCCTCCGGCATCCGCAGGGTCAGCAGGTGCGCGAAGGCCAGCACAGTGAGGACGACGGCGACGACCACCGTCCAGCCCATGCCCAGCAGCCCCACCGACAGGCCGGAGAGCACTGAGGTGACGATAAACGCGAGCCCCTGCACCATGCCCACCATGCCGTTGGCGTTGGCCCGGCGGTCCGGTTCGATGAGGATGGTGACCGTGGTGGAAAGGGCGACGTTGCGCATGTTCTCAACCACGGCGCCCACCAGGATGATCATGGTGAAAATCCAGAACCACGGCTGCGTCAGGTCCAGCAGCCGGGGCGTGGGCGTCAGCAGGAACATGACTCCGGACAGCACGAACATCACCAGGGTGAAGCCCGCGGCGAAGCGCATCACGGCCAGTTTCCGGTAGCGGTCCACGAAGGTGCCGAAGCTGATGCTGGAAAGGGCGATCAGGAGCATGTACGCGCCGCCAATTACCCCGGTGGCGATGACGTTGCGGGTCTCCAGGTAGACCCAGAATGTCAGGGCGAACCACAGGTAGCTGGTGGTGATGTTGGCCAGCGCGGTGTTCACCAGGATTCCCGTGAAGGTGCGGGACCGCTGTTCCGGGCTGCGCAGGGACATGTCGACGGCGGCAGAATCGGTTGGGCGGTCTTCCCCGCCCCGGGTGGATGGCGCCGCCGCTTCCTCCGAAAGGTTCGCGCCGCCGTCGTGAGCTTCAGCGGCCCCGGACGGAGCCGGTTCGTGCCCGGTCATGCGTCCCAGTGTAGTTATCGCCGGCGTCCGGGGACATGGTTATTCCGGCAATTAGGGGTAAGGGCCCTGGAAACACTTGTAATACAAGTTAGTAACTTATATCCTAAGGGGGTGGGCGAAGGAGCCCAGCCCCGCCTTTAGGAGAATCCATGAGCACCGTTGACCTGATCCGGCACGTCAAGCTGTCCACCGCCCGCCTTCCCCTCGCTGTTCCCATCAGTGACGCCAAGGTCTTCACCGGCCGGCAGAAGCCCATGACCGAGGTGGTCTTCCTCTTTGCCGAGATCACCACCGAACTGGGACACACCGGCATCGGCTTCAGCTACTCCAAGCGCGCCGGCGGTCCCGCCCAATACGCCCACGCCAAGGAAGTGGCCGAGGGCATCATCGGCGAGGACCCCAACGACATTGCCAAGATCTACACCAAGCTGCTCTGGGCAGGCGCTTCGGTGGGCCGCTCCGGCGTCGCCACCCAGGCGCTGGCCGCCATTGACATAGCCCTTTACGACCTCAAGGCCAAGCGTGCAGGCCTGTCGCTTGCCAAGTTCCTCGGCTCCTACCGCGACTCCGTCCAGACCTACAACACCTCCGGCGGCTTCCTCAATGCCACGCTCGACGAGGTCAAGGCCCGCGCCACCCAGTCCATTGAAGAAGGCATCGGCGGCATCAAGATCAAGGTGGGCCTCCCGGACAGCAAGGAGGACCTCCGCCGCGTTGCCGGGATCCGCGAGCACATCGGCTGGGACGTCCCGCTGATGGTGGACGCCAACCAGCAATGGGACCGCGCCACCGCCCTCCGCATGGGCCGGCAGCTCGAGGAGTTCAACCTCATCTGGATCGAGGAACCCCTGGATGCCTACGACTTCGAAGGCCACGCCCACCTGGCCCAGGTCCTGGACACACCCATCGCCACCGGTGAAATGCTCGCCTCCGTGGCGGAGCACAAGGGCCTCATCACCGCGAACGGCTGCGACATCATCCAGCCGGACGCCCCGCGCGTCGGCGGCATTACCCAGTTCCTGCGCCTGGCCGCCCTTGCCGACGAACGCGGCCTGGGCCTGGCCCCGCACTTCGCCATGGAAATCCACCTCCACCTCGCCGCCGCCTACCCGCGCGAGCCGTGGGTTGAGCACTTCGACTGGCTTGATCCGCTGTTCAACGAGCGCCTCGAAACCAAGAACGGCCGGATGATCGTCCCGGACCGCCCCGGCCTCGGCGTCACCCTCAGCGACCAGGCCCGCGCCTGGACAACCGAGTCCGTGGAGTTCGGCGCGTAATCTTGAATCCATGAGCCGGAACCTCACCGCGGACCTCGCCGCCGACCTTCGAAACCGCATTGTTGACGGCGTGATCCAGCCAGGCGAGAAGCTTCCGAGCGAAAACACGCTGATCAGTGATTTCGGCGTCAGCCGCACCGTGGTCCGCGCCGCCCTTACCCGGCTCCAGGCCGAAGGGCTCGTGGAAACGGAGCGGGGACGCGGCAGCTTTGCCCTTACCCCGCCCTCCGAAGGGCCCTCGGCAGCGCCGGGGGCCCGTCCGGTGGCCACCACCGAGGACCGGCTGCACATGCTGGAATTCCGGATGGGAGTGGAAACGGAAGCCGCCGCGCTGGCTGCCCGCAACCACTCCGAGCGCCAACTGCGGGCGGTGACCTCGGCCCTTGAGGAGTTCACGGCCAGCGCCGGACATCCGGCCCACGCCATGAAGTCAGACTTCGAATTCCACCGGGCCGTGGCCGCGGCATCGGGCAACCCCTTTTACTCGGACTGCCTCGCCGCGCTGGGCCAGACCATGATCGCCATGCCCCGCACCCGGCTGATGACCGACGTCGAGCATTACGCCCGGGACCACTTCGACCAGGTGGTGCAGGAACACCGCTCCATCGCCGAGGCCATTGCCGACAGCGATGAAGCAGCAGCCGCGGCCGCCATGCGCAGCCACCTGGCCAACTCCCGACGCCGGTTCAAGGCTTCCGCGCGCCCCTAGCCGCTGCTGGGGTGAGCCTCCCCCGCCCAAACCTAAGCCTGTTCGCGAATCCGGACCATCAAGGGCCGGATCTGCGAACGAGCTTAGGTCCGGCACCCCTGGAGAATGCAAAAGAGCCCCGGTCCTAAGACCGGGGCTCTTTCATTTGCGTGCGCGAGGGGGGATTTGAACCCCCACACCCTTTCGGATACTGGCACCTGAAGCCAGCGCGTCTGCCGTTCCGCCACTCGCGCGCAACTTCTTTCGCCTGACAACGGCCGGTTTCCCGGATCCGCAGTCTTGCAAAAGCAGCGAGATCAAGCATAACGGACTGATGCGGAAAAACACCAATCGGGCTCCGGGAGGACCCGGGAAGCCCCGTTCAACGCAACGAAAAGAGGCCCCTTCGTGCCGCGGCAACCGGTGCCAGCCCGGGGCCGGCCGTCCATGAAAACTGAACTTTTCCCGGCGCCCGGCCGTTGTGGATTAAGGTCATTCACAGGCCTGCCCAGTAGTATCGGATGTAGAGGCGGCTGCTGCAGGCAGGCGCACTGTTGAGTTGTGAACTGCACGGCAAGTGGGGTTCCGGTACGCAAACGGCCCCGTACACGGGGGGAAAGGAGAAGAACCATGGGACTGCTGGACAAAGTTGAACGCGGCATTGAAAAGGCTGTCCGGGGCGTCTTCTCCACCGGCTCGAAGGCCCAGGTTGAACCCGTGGAGATCGCCAGCCGGCTCCGCCGCGAAGTGGACCACAAATCCCTCACGGTAGCGGCTGGACGGACACTGGTCCCGAACGTCTTTGACGTCCGGCTCAGTGACGACGACTTCCGCCGGGCCCAGGAATGGGGCACTCCGCTTGCAGAAGAACTGTGCGATGTTGTCATCAACCACGTGCGCAGCCAGGGCTACACCCTGCAGGGCTCGGTGCGGATCTCATTCCGCCGCGATGCGGAACTGCGCGCCGGGGACTTTGAAATTGCCTCCTCGACCGAAAAATCGACAGGCGCCCCCGGCAATCCACCGGCCCGCCCCAATCTTCCGGCCGCCCCCAGCCGCCAGCCCGTCCGGCTGCAGCCCGTACTGGACATCGACGGGCAGCGTTACTCACTGAACGCCCCGTCCATCGTGCTGGGCAGGTCCTCGGAGGCCGACATCCACGTCGAAGACACCGGGGTTTCACGCCGGCACCTCGAAATCCGCACCGCAAACGGCGTCACGAGCGCCGTGGACATGGGCTCCACCAATGGAAGCTACGTCAACGGGCAAAAGGTTTCCGGAAGTACCGAGCTTACGGACGGATCCACCATCACCATGGGACGGACAAAGATCATCTTCCGCCTGCTTCCTGCCAGCCCTGGTGGCAACGCATGAGCGACCTGACCATCACCGCGCTGCGGTTTGGCTTCCTGCTGCTCCTCTGGGTTCTGATCTTCAGCATCGTTTCGGCGATGCGCCGCGACCTCATGGTGGGTCGCAAGGCTGCTGCCGGGGCACCCACTGCGCGCCAGGTCCGCAAGAATCCGGAGCTCGCCGAGGCCCCGCCGCAGCCCGTCAAGCAGCAGGCCCGGCAACTCGTGGTGGTCGAGGGTCCGTTAAAGGGAACCACCCTTCCGCTGGCTGCCAGCCCCATCCTGCTGGGACGGGCGCAGGAAGCCACGCTGGTACTCGAGGACGACTACGCCTCCGGCCGTCACGCCAGGCTGTTCCCGCAGGGCAGCCGCTGGTTCATCGAAGACCTGGGCTCCACCAACGGAACCTACCTGGCGGACCAGCAACTTACCCGTGCCCTGCCCGTTGAGCCAGGCGTACCTGTGAGAATCGGCAAGACGGTCATTGAATTGAGGCCATAGCCGTGGCCGTCCCCGAGAACCCCGCTAACGGGCAAAAGCCCGCGGAGCGGCCCCTCATCATGCGGTTCGCCGCCCGGTCCGACGTCGGCCGGATCCGTTCCAAAAACGATGACTCGGCCTATGCCGGGCGCCACCTGGCCGTGGTGGCTGACGGCATGGGCGGCCACGCGGGCGGTGACGTCGCCTCCGCTGCCACCGTCCTGGACATGATCCACCTGGACCGCGATGACTACGACGGCGACGCCGGCACCATCCTCGCCGACGAGATCCAGACGGCGAACTCCCTGCTCTCCGAACTCGTGCACATCAACCCCAAGCTGGCGGGCATGGGCACCACGGTCACCGCCCTCCTGCTGGCCGAGGGCAAACTGCACTTCGCCCACATCGGCGACTCCCGGGCGTACCGCCTCCGGGACGGCGAGTTCGAGCAGGTCAGCGTTGACCACACCTTCGTGCAGCGGCTCATTGACGAAGGCAGGCTCAAGCCCGAGGAAGCGGAAACCCACCCGCACAAGAATGTCCTGATGCGCGTGCTCGGTGATGTTGATGCCAGCCCCGAGTTGGACCTGGACACCCTGGACGTGAAGCCGGGCGACCGCTGGCTGCTCTGCTCCGACGGCCTCAACTACGTCGCCGGCCATGCCGTGGAGCGCACCGTCAAGGAAACCAAGGACCTCCGCGAGTGCGTGGAAACCCTCGTTGACCTCACCCTTGAAGCGGGATCCCCGGACAACGTCACCGTCGTGATGGTGGAGATCGTGGAGGAAACGCCCGACGACGTCAGCACCGCCGCCGTCGACGTCATCCCTTCCGTTGGCGCCGCCAAGCCCGCTGCCGCGGCTGCGGCTTCCGGCGCATCTGCCGGGGACCAGTCCAAGGACGACGCCGAGCCGGATGCGGACAGCGCAGCGGAGCCGGCCTCGGAAAGGTCAGGGTCCAGCGTTGTGGAGCCGGCTTCCACCGACCCCCACCTGGGTGAACACCTCACCGCAGAGGTCCTCCGGGAAGAACTGTCCTCGCGTCCCCATGAACTTGTGGGGGCTGCGGCCTCGGCGGCGGAGACAGGCTCGATTCCCACCATCGGCGGACGCACCGTCGCTCGACGGGCGGCCACCCTCCTCACCCACAAGGCAGAACCGGCGCAGGGCGACGAGGACGAAACCCTCGTCCCGCTGAAGCCCCGCCGGTGGATCACCTGGTCCATTGCCGGCATGGTCCTCCTGGTTCTTGGCGTCGGACTGTGGCTGGGCTATGCCTGGACCCAGACCCGCTACTACGTGGGAGAATTCGATTCGCGCGTGGCCATCTACAACGGCGTGTCCCAGCGGCTCGGGCCCATCCAGCTGTCCCGCCTGGAAACAGTCACGGAACTCCCGATGAGTTCCCTGCCCCCGTTCTCCCAACAGCGGGTCCGCCAGACAGTTCCGGCCAACGACCTCTATGACGCCCAGCGGATCGTAAAGAACCTGGAGCTCACCGGCACCACGTCGCCGGAAGAGGAGTGCCCCACGGCGTCGGCTTCCGCCCCCGCCACGCAATCCGCTCCCGCCCCAACACCCACGGATCCGGCGGCCAGCCCCGCTGCCGAGGCACCGGCGCCTACTCCGGCAAGCCCATCCCCCTCACCCACTCCCACTGTTACCTGCGAGGTGGGCCAATGAGCCAGCTCAGCACTACTCCCAAACCACGCCGCAATGTGGAGCTTGCACTGCTCCTGCTGGCCCTCACCATCGGCATCGGCGCGAACATGCTGGTGGGTGTGGACCAGGAGAAGGCCTTTGACTCCGATTTCTGGTTCCAATCCAGCCTCCTGGCCGTAGCCGCGCTGGTCTTCCACGGCGTCCTTCGCTTCCGCGCTAAATATGCTGACCCGGTAATACTTCCGCTGGTGGTCGCCCTGAACGGTATTGGCCTGGCCATGATCCACCGGCTGGACGCGCCCGGCGACGACACCGGCAACAACCAGCTGCGCTGGACCCTGATTGCGATGGCCGTGGCCATCGCCGTGATCTGGTTCCTTAAAGACCACCGGATCCTGCGCCGGTTCACCTTCATCTCCCTTGCGGCCAGTGCACTCCTGCTCATCCTGCCGCTGGTTCCCGGCATCAGCGCCGGCGAGATCCTGGGCGCCCGGGTGTGGATCAGGCTTGGCCCCATGACGTTCCAGCCCGGTGAGGTCGCCAAGATCACCCTGGCCATATTCTTTGCCGGGTATCTTTCATCCAACCGGGACCTGATCCTGCTGGCGGGCCGGAAGATCGGGCCCCTGCAGTTCCCTCGCTTCAAGGACATGGGCCCCATGATCACGGCGTGGCTGGTCAGCATCGGCGTGCTCATCTTCCAGCGCGACCTGGGCTCCTCCATCCTGTTCTTCGGCCTGTTCATCGTGATGATCTACGTGGCCACCAGCCGGATCAGCTGGGTAGTCATCGGCCTGGCCCTCATCGCGGGCGGCGGGTTCGTGGCAGCCCAGGTGTTCTCGCACGTGCAGTTGCGCATCGACGGCTGGCTCAACGCCTTTACACCGGAGGTCTACGACCGCTTTCCCGGCGGAAGCCGGCAGATCATCCAGGGGCTTTTCGGCATGGCCAACGGCGGCCTGGTGGGCACCGGTCTGGGCCAGGGGCGCCCCGATCTGGTTCCCTTCGCCAACAGCGACATGATCATTGCCTCCCTGGGCGAGGAGCTGGGGCTGATTGGCCTCTTCGCCGTCGTCCTGATGTACCTCCTGCTGTTCACGCGCGGCTTCCGCGCGGCGCTGGGCACCCGGGACGCGTTCGGGAAACTCCTGGCGTGCGGCTTGTCCTTCGCGGTGGCGCTGCAGTGCTTTGTGGTGATCGGCGGTGTGACCCGCCTGATCCCCCTGACGGGCCTGACCACGCCGTTCCTGGCGGCCGGCGGTTCTTCCCTTCTGGCCAACTGGATCATTGTTGGCCTGCTGCTGATGATTTCGCATACAGCCCGCGGCCCTGTGGACACCACTCCCTTGCCTGCTGGCAAGGGTTCTGAAGCAACCGGCATTGATACTCCTACCGAGGCGGTGAAGCACCTGTGAACCAGGCAATACGGCATTCATGGGTGGCGGCCATCGCCATGTTTGCCCTCATCTTCGGGGCCATCAGCTACGTCCAGGTGATCGGCGCCGACGAACTCAAGGCGAACCCCTGGAACCAGCGCGCTGTCCTGCAAAGCTTCTGCAACGACCGCGGCGCCATCATCGTGGGTGGATCACCCGTGGCAGAGTCCGTGGAGACCGGTTCGGAGACCTGCGCCTTCCAGCGCACGTATCCGCAGCCGGAACTGTATGCGGGCATCACCGGTTACTTCTCGCAGAATTTTGGTGCCACCGCCCTGGAACAATCGATTGGAAGCGAGCTGGCCGGCGAGTCCGACCAGCTGTTCCTGGACCGGGTGGGGCAGCTGTTCCTCGGCAACCAGCCCAAGGGTGCGTCGGTGGAACTCACCATCGACCCCGAAATCCAGCAGCTCGCCTACAGCCTGATCCCGGACGGGCAGCGCGGTTCCATTGTGGTCACCAACCCCAAGACCGGCGCCATCCTGGCCATGGTGTCCAAGCCCTCCTACAATCCGAACCTGGTGGCCACCCAGGACCTCACCGCGGCTGACGCCAGCATGGATGAACTGATCAAGGTTCCCGGAATCAACCTGAACCCGAACGTCAGCGGACCCACCGGTGAACAGCTCGCCCCCGGATCCGTGTTCAAGCTGGTGGACACCGCAGCGGCCCTTGCATCCGGCAAGTACAACAAGGACAGCGTGCTGCCCAACCCTGCGGAACTCCCGTTCGAAGGCATCCAGTACCGCCTGCCCAACTATGCAGGCGGAAACTGCTATACCCGGGACACGGCCAGCTTCGCTTTCGCGCTCCAGCAGTCCTGCAACACCCCCTTCGCAAGCATTGCCCTGGACCTGGGACGGGACGCCATCGCCGAACAGGCGGAGAAGTTTGGTTTCGGCCAGGACATGGGCGACCAGCTGAAGCTGGACTATGCCAGAGGCAACACCTTCCCCGACGACCTCGACGGCCCCGGGCTGGCGCAGTCCGTCATCGGCCAGAAGGACGTCCGTGCCACGCCCCTGCAGGTGGCCATGATGACTGCCGCGATCGCGAACGACGGCGTCCAGATGCAGCCCACCCTCATCAAGACCCTGCGGTCTCCGGACCTGCGGGTGATTGACGAACCGCAGCCGAAGTCGCTGCGGACCTCCACCACCCCGGACATCGCCAACCAGATCACGGAATGGATGGTGAGTGCGGTCAGCGAAGGCATCGCGAACCGGGCCGCCGTTCCCGGTGTCCAGGTGGCGGGAAAGACCGGAACCGCCGAACTGGGCAACGGGAGCAACAACTCCTGGTTTACCGGATTTGCCCCCGCAAACAACCCGCAGGTGGGTGTCACGATCGTCATGGAGGGCGTAGACATCACCACCGGCGCACAGCTGACCAGTCCGAACGCGAAGAGAATTTTTGAGGCGGTGTTGAATAAGTGAGGCCTACAACCGGAATCACCCTCGGCGGCAGATTCCAGCTGACCACGCGGATCGCGATCGGCGGCATGGGGGAAGTCTGGAAGGCGAAAGACCTCGTCCTGGGCCGCATCGTCGCCATCAAGGTCCTCAAGGAGGAATACACGGGCGATCCCGGCTTCCTTCAGCGTTTCCGTGCGGAGGCCCGTCACACAGCACTCCTGAACCATGTGGGCATCGCCAATGTCTTTGACTACGGCGAGGAAGAAGGCTCGGCCTACCTGGTCATGGAACTCGTTCCGGGCCAGCCGCTGAGCAGCATCATCGAACACGAGCAGGTGCTGTCCCCGGACCGGACCCTGTCCATCATCGCGCAGACCGCCCGGGCCCTGTCCGTGGCCCACGCCCAGGGCCTCGTGCACCGCGACATCAAGCCGGGCAACCTGCTGATCACGCCCGAAGGGCGAGTCAAAGTCACGGACTTCGGCATTGCCCGCCTTGCCGACCAGGTGCCCCTCACCCAGACGGGCCAGGTCATGGGCACCGCCCAGTACCTCGCTCCCGAGCAGGCAACGGGCCAGACCGCCACGGGATCCTCGGACATCTACTCCCTGGGCGTCATTGGCTATGAATGCCTCAGCGGGCACCGCCCCTTCTCGGGGGAATCGCAAATCGCCATCGCCCTGGCCCAGGTCAACGATGCTCCGCCGCCGCTGCCGGAAACCCTGCCCACGCCGGTACGTGCCCTCCTGATGTCCATGCTGGCCAAGGATCCCAAGGACCGGCCGGCCAACGCCATCAAGCTGGCCGAAGCAGCCGAAGCCATCCGCAACGGCGACGTCAGCGCCGCGCGCGCCGCCGTCCCCGGCATGCTGCTTTTTGACGCCCCGGATACGGGCCCCATTACTGCCCCTGTGGATACAGCCACGGCACCGACCGGAATCATCGGCGCCTCACGGGATTCATCACCAACTCCCACGTCCGCCTTGCCGGTGCTTGGTGCCGGCGCGGCCGGTGCAGCTGCCGGGGTGGCAGCCGGCGCTGCCGGTGCCTCGGCGGTTGATCCGGAGGGCCCCCAGAGCCAGCTGGCCCGCGCGAATGCCTTGGCCGCTGAGCGTACGTGGGTTCCGGAAGAAACAACGTACGACGACGAGCCCGCCGATGAGCCTGAACGTCGCGGCCGCAGCCCCTGGACTTGGCCACTGATCGCGCTGATTCTGCTGGTGCTGTTCGCCCTGGTGGGGTTTTTCCTGAACCAGCAGGGAGTCCTCTTCCCCTCCAATAACGCCACGTCCAGCGCGCCGTCCAGCAGCCCGCCCGCCACGAGCGCAACCCCCACCAGCGCAACACCAACTCCCACTCCAACCCAAACGCGGAATACGCCGACGCCCACGCAGGAGCCCACGCCGGAGACTGTCAACGTGATACCTGCTGCTTATTTGGGCAAGGATTACCGCCAGGTCCAGTCGGAGCTGTCAAACCTGGGGCTTGCCGTGACGGTGGAGCCGCTGCAAACCAGCGAGGCCGCACCGGGAAGGGTAGTGGGACTAAACCCGGCTGGTCCCTTGCCCGTGGGATCGCCCATCACCGTGACCTACGCCGTGGCACCGCCACCAGCCACGACCAGCAGCGCTCCAGTTCCGGTCCAGACTGCGTCGCCCACCACCGCCCAATCTGCTCCTTCGCCCCGGCTGACCCTGCCCACGTGTGCCCCCGGCGAGACCCCGGGAACGCCGCCCACCTGCACGCCATAACCGCCAGGACGATCAGTGAACGAGTCACCGCGCACACCGTTGCACCGTGAGGACAGCCTCCCGGTGGATAACCAGCGTGTCCTGAGCGGCCGCTACGAACTGGGTGGCCTGATTGGCCGTGGCGGCATGGCGGACGTGTACCGCGGTGTGGACACCCGGTTGGGGAGGACCGTCGCCATCAAGCTGCTGCGGCCGGACCTGGCACGGGATCCCCAGTTCCAGGCGCGGTTCAAACGCGAGGCCCAGGCTGTTGCCGCCCTGAACCACTCGTCCATCGTCGCCATCTATGACACCGGCGAACACCTGGTTCCCGACGGGTCGGCGGAAAACGTCCGGGTGCCCTACATCGTGATGGAGTTCGTTGAGGGCAAGACCATCCGCGACCTCATCCGGTCGAACGACGTCACCATTGACCGGGCCATCGACTACTGCCTCGGGGTCCTCGGTGCGCTGGAATACAGCCATAAGGCGGGCATCGTCCACCGGGACATCAAACCGGCCAATGTCATGTACTGCGAGGGTACTGATTCCGTGAAGGTGATGGACTTCGGCATCGCCCGCGCCATCGCCGATTCCTCAGCCACCATGACCCAGACACAGGCAGTAGTGGGCACCGCACAGTATCTCTCGCCGGAGCAGGCGAGGGGCGAGACGGTGGACGCCCGGAGCGACCTGTACTCGGCCGCCTGCCTGCTCTACGAAATGCTGACGTCCCGGCCCCCGTTCATCGGCGACAGCCCGGTATCCGTTGCGTACCAGCACGTCCGCGAAATCCCCGCGCCTGCCAGCAGCCTGAATCCGGACGTAACGCCGGCACTGGACACCGTGCTGGCCAAGGCCCTGCAGAAAAACCGGGATGACAGGTTCCAGGACGCTGCCGCCTTCCGGCGTGCCCTGCGCGCCGCACGGTCCGGCGTTCCGGTGCCTGCCGTGGCCGCCTCCGAGGCTCCCACCGACCCGAACGACCATGTACCGGCGGCCGCTCCGGTGACCCAGGCTTTTGCGGCCACAGGAGCCAGCTTCCTGGACGATGCGCCCACTGGCCGGCTGGCCGTCACGGCATACGAGCCCGACGGCGGACCGGCCGTTGGGATGAAGGATCCCCGGGACGCCGAACCGCTGCCCCTGGGCCTTGTTCCGGAACGTGAGCCGACCGCCCGCCAGAAGTCACGCCGTCGTGCGTGGATCGCCACCCTGGTGGTTCTTACCCTGCTGGTCCTGGCCGGAGGCGGGCTGTGGCTGTACAACACGGTAAACCGGCCCGAACCTGCACCGCCCAAGGTGCAGATTCCGGTGGTGGCCACCATGACCGAATCGGCGGCACTGCAGGAACTCTACAACGCGGACCTGAAGCCGCGGATTGTCCGCAGCCAGAACGACACCGTCCCCAAGGGCCAGGCCATCGGCACCGACCCGGCATCCGGTGTTTCCCTGGATCCCGGCGCCGAAGTGGTCCTGAATATCTCCGAGGGGCCCAGTGCGGTCAAGATCCCGGAGAGCCTGCCGGGCAAGACCGAAGCTGCAGCGCGCGATATTTTGCGGCAAAGCGGCCTGGTGGGGGCGCCGTCCACCACGACGGCCAACAGCGCCTCTGTACCTGCCGGAATCGTCATCACCACCAGCCCTGCCCCCGGGCAGATGGTGGGAGTGGGAACCAGCGTTGAACTGGTGGTATCCACCGGAAAGGTGGCTGTCCCCGAACTGCGCGGGCGTACCCGTGAGGAGGCCGAGGCTGCCCTCAAGGAGTTGAGCCTGGTTCCAGCCGTCATTGAGGCGGAGAACGCCCAGGTGGAGCCGGGAAGGGTGATGGAGCAGAGCGACCCGGTCAACGCCGCCGTGGAGCAGGGCAAGACCGTGACCATCGTGGTGGCCAAGGCGCCGCCTCCGCCGCCGTCGCCCTCCCCGACACCAACCCCCACGCCCACGCCGACGCCCTCACCCACGTCGTCCCGGAGGGGATGAGCCGGAGCGGGGCGCCCGCGGGCGTGCCAGAGTCAGTGTTGTCAGGTCGGTGCTGTCAGGTTGGTGCTGTCAGGTCAGTGCTGGATGAGCGGGCTCAGTTTGGCTGCCCGCGCGGCCGCGCCGGCCATGCCCAGCGACTCCAGCCAGTTGCCCAGCATCTGGTAGCCGCCCTCGGTCAGTACCGATTCCGGGTGGAACTGCACCCCGCAGAGGGGGGCGGTGCGGTGCTGGAGGCCCATGATGACGCCGGAGGCCGTTTCGGCGGTGACTTCAAGGACATCGGGAATGGACTCCCGGACAGCGGCAAGCGAGTGGTAGCGCGTGGCCGTGACGGGGGAGGGGAGCCCGGCGAAAACGCTGGTTCCGATGTGTTCAACGAGTGACGTCTTGCCGTGCATGAGCTCGGGGGCGTGTGTCACCTTGCCGCCGAATGCCTCCGCCAGCGCCTGGTGTCCCAGGCATACGCCGAACATCGGGACGCTGTTTTCGCCGCACCATTTAATCAGCTCGATGCAGACCCCGGCCTCGGCCGGGTTGCCAGGGCCGGGTGAGATCAGGACGCCGTCGCGGGTGCTGGCCAACTCGATGGCCTCGGCCAGGGTGACGTCGTCGTTGCGGACCACGGTGGTCTCGGCGCCGAGTTCCTGGAGGTAGCCCACCAGGGTGTAGACGAAGCTGTCGTAGTTATCCACCACGAGGATCTTGGTTGTGGTCATGGCTGGCTTGCTGCACCAATCGTTGAGTCAGTGAACTGGGTGTACTCGGACATCCACGGAAAAAGGAACTGCACCATCAATACCAGTGCGACGGCGATGAGTACCAGTGAGGTGACGATCCTGAGCCACAGCGGCCCGGGAAGGTGGCGGAAGATCCAGCCGTACATACTCAGCCCTTTCCGATCGCTGCGGCCACCTGGGCTGCGATTTCCGCCGGCGGCCCGGCCGATGCGGGGCGCCAGCTGTCCAGCAGGGCGTAGGCAATGATGCGTTCTTCCGCACCGAAGCGCGGGTTGCAGCTGGTCATGGTCAGGAAGCTTTCGGTGGGGGTGACGCCCGGAAGGGTCGGCACGGGTTCCAGGACGTCGGTGCGGGAGGGCATCACGATCTGGTTGTTGCGGAACACATAGACGTAGTAGCCGTCCTTGGTCTGGACGTAGATCTTGTCGCCGGGGACCAGGGTGTGGATATTATCCAGCACGGCGCCGTGCGTCTGCCGGTGCCCTGCGACCGCGAAGTTGCCCACGGCGCCCGGCATGGCGGTGTTGGCGTAGTGGCCCAGGCCCAGGGTGTCCAGGACATCCCCGGTGGTTCCCTGCACGATGGGCCGGGTGTAGTTGGCGCCGAACCGGGGGATGTACATGATGCCGATCGTCCCTGCGTGGCCGGGGGCGGCCGCCACTACGGGCGCCCCGAAATCCTCGACGGCCGGCGGAGCGGCAGCATCAGGGGTTTCGGGGGCTGCGCCGCCGAAGTCCTGGGCGAATTCCTTGATGACTTCACTCTGTTTGGCGTCGGATTCCACGTTGGTCCACCACAGCTGCCAGGCGACGAACAGCAGGAGGATGATGCCGGCGGTAATCAGCAGCTCACCGAGCACC
Source organism: Arthrobacter sp. Cr_A7 (assembly GCF_029222765.1). Classification (NCBI taxonomy): domain Bacteria; kingdom Bacillati; phylum Actinomycetota; class Actinomycetes; order Micrococcales; family Micrococcaceae; genus Arthrobacter; species Arthrobacter sp. Cr_A7. The sequence goes on from NZ_JARHXQ010000066.1 coordinate 17,979, forward strand.
TGGATGGTTCCGCGCAGAATTCCGCCGCCGGCAGCCGGCGCAGCGGCCGGCCTCACCTTCAACTGCAATACCACGCGTTCTCCTCGGGGCGGTTCCGGTGGGCACCGGCGGCCCGTGAACTCCGGCTAGAATTGGCTGCTAGTAAGAATCCAGATTTGACCAAGATCGCGCAGACCGCTGGCAATTTCCTTCTTGCAGGATATCAAGCCCGGGACGCCGAGCTTGCCTCAGCCCGCCAAGGAGAGCCAGTGCCCGAGTCAAAGCCGCGCAAGAAGACTGCCAGCACAGCCGAGAAGGCTTCCCCCCAGGCATACAAACCAAATCCGGTGTGGTTCAAGCCCGTGATGTTTGGCTTGATGATTATTGGCCTGTTCTGGATCATCACGTTCTACATCAGCGAGGGACGTTTTCCCGTCCAGGCGTGGGAATCATGGAACATCGTGGCCGGTTTCGGCATCGCCATCGTGGGCTTCCTGATGACCACACGCTGGCGCTCCTAGCCTTTCCACATCACCCACGGGCCCATTCCGCCGGAGATAAGCATGGCAGCTGACACGTCAGGCGTGGTGGTGGGCGACGACGGCCTGGCCCGGCCGGTCTGGGCGTCAGTGGATCCGCTGATGCGGGACTACTACGACCATGAATGGGGCCTTCCGGTCACCGACGAACGTGGCCTGTACGAACGTATTTGCCTGGAAGGCTTCCAGTCGGGGCTTTCCTGGGCCACCATCCTGCGGAAGCGTCCGGCTTTCCGTGCCGCCTTCGCGGACTTTAATCCCGATGCCGTGGCGTTGTTTACCGACGCTGACGTGGCACGCCTCCTGCAGGACCCCGGCATCGTGCGGAACAGACTGAAGATCCTGGCCGCCATCAGGAACGCCCGGGCCACTCTCGCCCTGCGGCAAGAGGGCGGCCTGGTGGACTTCGTCTGGAAATTCCAGCCTGCAGAGACTCCACAGCCGGTGGTACACACCGATATCCCCACCCAGTCCGAGGAGTCCGTAGCGCTCTCCAAAGCCCTCCGCAAAAAGGGCTTCTCCTTCGTTGGGCCAACCACCATGTTCGCCTTGATGGAAGCCATTGGAATGGTGGACACACACCTTGTGGACAGCCACCGGAGGGGTTCATCAGGGGTCTGGACCGTTTCTACCGGCTAGCGGGTTCTCCCCAACTGTTGGGAAAGTTATCCACAGTGTTGAAAACCTGCGGATAACCATGGGTAGCCCGCGCCGAGGGCCAGAACTGGGGCCAACTTCCGAATCACGCCCCCGAAATGCAGTTATTAACAGTGTGGAATACCTGTGGATAATCGATCGCGGGCCCGGAGAGCCGCTCCAGGTTAGCGCTCCCGGCGCACAGGATGGTGGCTGGTGATGGAGATGCGGTTGAAGGCGTTCATGCTGGCAGCCGCCCAGCTCACTACCGAGAATTCCTCTTCGGTCAGATAGTCACGGGCAAAACCCTCCTCCTGCTCACGCAGCCGCTCGGAGGGGAGTTCGGTGATGCTTTCGACCAGGGCCAGTGAGGCGCGTTCCTTCTCCGTGAACAGTGCCGTGTCCCGCCACGCCGGAAGCACGGCCAGCCGCTGGGAAGTTTCACCCGCCTTGAGTGCGTCCCTCACGTGGAGGTCCAGGCAGTAGGCGCAGCCGTTGATCTGGGAAATCCGCACGTTGAGGAGTTCCAGGGTCTTCGCGTCGATGCCGGCGTCCTGCGCAGCTTCCTTGATTTTGAGTGCCAGCCCGTTAATAGCCCGCCAGAGCGCAGGATGCTGCTTGTCGAGGAAGATGTGCTTGGTGGTGGCGGTCAAGGTTTCCTCCTGGAAGCCGGCGGCATGATAAGAGCATCAGAAGCTTATCCACTTACCAACATCCCGATACCCACAAGTTATCCACAACTGTGGAAACAGCTGGGGGAAAATTCGGCGTCCGAGGCCTGCACGTTGCCATCCGCGGGGATTATCCATGCGGAATGACTTGGGCGGAACTTATTAACAGTGTGCATAAGGTTGTTGATTCACACCCTGTCGCGGCACGGCGGGCACGGAAAAGCCACAGCTAAACGCGACTTTTCCACAGTTCGGCGCAGCAGGGGCATTTTGTCCACTTAAGCACATGCCTATCCCCAAGAGTTATCCACAGGTGTGGAGAAAAACAGGCGCCAAACGGGGAAAACCCCGGCAACGCGGCGCGAAAGCTGCTGGTTCTTATGAATCACAGGCATGTAAGTTACCAACACTGTGGATAACGGCTGTGGAAAACAAAAACCCCCGGCGCCGTGAGCGCCGGGGGTTTTGTGATGGAAACTGTCCATGTAGGGGTTCGCGGGTATTACATGGAGACGCGGGCCCATACCGCCACTGCGAGCAGGACCACTACCGCCACCAGGCCTGCGGCCTGGATCAGCCCCTGGCGGCGTCCGCGGGGTGTGTAGGCGAGCACCGCAGCACAGAGCCCGCCCGTGATGAGGCCTCCCAGATGCGCCTGCCAGGCGATTTGGGGGATGAGGAAGCCGATGACGCCGTTAATCGCGATCAACACCCACAGCTGGCGGGTGTCGCCGCCCCGGTGCCGCTGGACCAGCAGCATGGCGCCGAAGAGCCCGAAAATGGCGCCCGAAGCACCCACCACACCATAAAGCGGCAGGCCCGGCTGGTACAGGGGGGTGAGCAGAAGATAGCCCACAGAGCCGCCGATCGCGGAAATCAGGTAGAGCGCCAGGAACCGCGCCCGCCCCAGCAGCGGTTCAAGGGCCTGGCCAAACGCCCAGAGCATGTACATGTTCAGCGCGATGTGAAGGATGAACCCCTGGGAGTGCAGGAATGCGGCCGTGAGCATCCGCCATGGCTCAAACTGCCCGTAACGCGGCTCGGCATAGATATTCGCAAAGCCCAGGCTCTGGTAGACGGCGTCGTTGGGGATCAGCCACTGCAGGACGTACAGCACCGCGCAGACGGCGATGATCCCAAACGTCACCATAGGTTTGCCGGTGGCAACGGCGCCGCCGTAGACGGTCCGTACTTCCGGCGTCGTACGCCTTGTTTCGTTGACGCAGTCAACGCATTGGAATCCGACGGCGGCCGCCCGCTGGCAGTCGGGGCACGCGGGGCGCCCGCACCGCTGGCATCGCACATACGAAGGCCGGTCCGGATGCCGGGGGCACACCGGGACCTGGGCGGACGGCTCAGCCGACGGAATTCCGTAACTCATGGTGCGGTATTACAGCTGTTCGATGTCGATGCTGTTAATGGTGACGTCCTCCACCGGGCGGTCGCCCATGCCGGTGCGGACACCCTCGATGGCGTCAACAACCTTCTTGGATTCGTCGTCCGCCACCTCGCCGAAGATGCTGTGCTTGCCCTGGAGCCAGTCGGTGGGGATGGTGGTGATGAAGAACTGTGAGCCGTTGGTGCCCTTGCCCATCTGGATGCCGGCGTTGGCCATGGCCAGCTTGTAGGGCTGGTTGAAGCTGAGCTCAGGGTGGATCTCGTCGTCGAACCGGTAACCGGGGCCACCCGTTCCGCGGCCCAGCGGATCGCCGGCCTGGATCATGAAGTCCTTGATGATGCGGTGGAAGATGGTTCCGTTGTACAGCGGGGTGCCGGTCTTGTCCTCGCCGGTTTCGGGGTGGGTCCACGCCTGCTCGCCGGTGGCGAGGCCGATGAAGTTCTTGACGGTCTTGGGCGCATGGTTCCCGAAGAGGTTAACCCTGATGTCGCCGAGGCTCGTGTGGATGGTTGCTTTTGCAGTTGCGATGGCAGTCATAGGGCCCATTCTTCCACGCCGTCCAAGGGCGCAGGCGGCCTCGGCAACAGTTCCGCGCTGGGTGAAATCTGCCTAAAATCCGCCGTGTGAATAGCCGGTGATGACCAAGCCACGTAGGCTAACCACAAACCGTCACATTAATCGGGAGGTAGTTGTGAAGAAATCGGATCGTATTGCCCGTGACCTTGAGCTGTCAGTCATTGGCGCCGTTGAGAATGCCAAGGATTGGGCGGGCCCCCGAGTGGAAGCAGCTGTGGACTGGGCTGTTCCCCGCCTCCAGCACAGCTTGGACACCGCATCTCCCAAGATCCAGGAAGGCCTGAAGTCGGCGGCGCACAACCTGGCGGACGGCGTGGCCACCGTGACTCCCCGGATCCAGGACGGCCTGGCGCAGCTCGCCCCCAGGATCAACGACGCCGTGGAGGGCGCCTCCCCGCGGCTGCATGAAGCGCTGGACAAGGCCACCCCGGTGGTCTTGAGCGCCCGCGACCGCGTCGTCGTGGAGTACCTGCCCCGGCTGTCGGACCAGATCGGCCACGCTTCCGAGGCCGTGCACCGCACCCTGGAGAACACCCCGGCCCGCGTTGACGCCGTCGCGCAGAAGCTTGGTGACGTGGGAATCGTCCACATCATCCAGGAGCAGGCCCAGGCCACGGGCAGCCAGCTGAAGGCGGCCGCCACCGGAGCAGGACGTACCGTCGGCATCCAGCTGGCACAGCCGGAGCCGCCCAAGAAGCAGCGCGGCTGGCTGGTCTTTGGCGTCATCGCCGCGGCGGTCGCTGCAGGAGTTGCGGCCTGGAAGGCCTCCAAGCCGGTCGAGGACCCCTGGAAGACCCCGTCGCCCGTCACGTCCACGCCGGCTCCGGTCCCCGCAACGACGGTCAATGACGTCAAGGAAACCACCCTGGACGCCTCGGACAAGGCGGCAGACGCCACCGCGTCCTTCGCAGCCGCCGGTGCGGACAAGACCTCCGGGGCTGCGGACGCCGCCAAGGAAAAGGCCGAGGACGCTGCCGACAAGGCCAAGCACGTGGCCGAGGATGTTTCCGACAGCACTGCCACGGTTGCCGCCGACGCCAAGTCGGCCACCAGGAGCAACGCAGACAAGGGCAGCACCCAGGCCTAGTCACAGCATTCACCGGAAGGGGTCCCGTTGTACGGGGCCCCTTCTGCTGTCGCCGGGACTCCTAATCTTCATCCGATGTCCTGCTTCCCCTTCCGGGCAGGACTGCCGGGCGGTGCTAGATTTGAGGTGATGTCAGCCGATCAATCCCTTGGGGATGCCTTGAACGACGCAGCCGAGCTGCCCCGTGTGTCCATCGTTATCCCGGCGTACAACGAGGAGAGCGTCATCCGGCAGTGCCTTATAGCTGCCATCTACCAGTCCGTCCCTGCCCACGAAATCATCGTGGTGGACAACCTTTCCAAAGACCGCACAGCTGACATCGTGCGGCAAATGCAGCTTGAGTATCCGGAAAGCCCCCTTATCCTGTTGAGCCAGGACCGGGAACAGGGACTCATTCCCACCCGCAACTTCGGTCTGGACAACGCAACGGGTGACGTCCTGGGCCGCATCGATGCTGATTCGGTGCTGGAGCCCGACTGGGTGGAGCAGGTGCAGCGGGCGTTCCTCGATTCCTCGGTCCAGGCAGCCACCGGCCCGGTGGTCTACTACGACATGCCCATGCGCCGCTTCGGGCTCAAGGCCGACGACAAGATGCGCCAGCTGATGCTGAAGCTGGCCAAGCACCAGTACCACTTCCTGTTCGGGTCAAACATGGCCTTGCGCGCCTCCGCCTGGGCAACCATTCGGGCTGAGACCTGCCGCGATGAGCGGGACGAGATGCACGAGGACATCGATTTGTCCCTGCACCTGGCCGACCACGAACTCAAGATCCAGTACTGCCCGCAGATGGTCTCCGGGATGTCCGCGCGGCGGCTGGAGGACTCACCCCGCGACTACCGCTACTACGTGACACGGTTCGACCGCACGTACAAGGCGCACAACGTCAAGAAGATGGCGCTGAAGGCTCCCATGGTGGTCTTTTTCTCGGTGTATTTCCCGGCCAAGATCCTGCGGGCCATCCACACCGTCAATACAGCACAGCCGGTCCGCCGCGGCGGCCAGTAGCCGCCCCTCTGCTAGTCGGTGCCCAGCTCCGCCAAGGGTCGGTCCGACGGCGGTTCGTCCCCGGGTGCCCTGTTCCGCCGCCCTGCCCTCCCGGGCCTCTGGCCAAGGACGACGACGGCGAGTCCCGCCAGGATGAGGCCGAGCCCGGCATAGGTGCCGGCGGGAAGCGTCTCCCCGAGGAAGACGGCCGCCAGCAGGGCGGCGCCCGGAATCTCGAGGAGGATGATCATTGAGACCAGGAGCGGGCTCATGGTGGCCAGCAGGTGGTTGAAAGCAGTATGGCCCACCAGTTGCGCGCACACGGTGATGGCAAGTATTCCCAGCCATCCCGCCGCCTCGAAGCCCGCCAGCGGCTGGCCTGCCAGCACTGCCATCAGTGCCACCAAGGCAGCGCACATCCCGTAGCACAGGGTTGTGTACGTTCCCGTGGTCATGCTCTGCCGGGCCTTGCCCCCTGCCAGGGTGTAGAGGCCGGCAAGCGCTCCGCCGGCCACGGCGAGGAGGTCACCCAGCAGCGCGTTCGGGGACGAGCCCATGTCGAACCCCGTGATGGCCACGACGCCCGCGAAGGCGATGCTGAGCCCCGCCATCACCTGCCAGCGGTGGCGGATGCCGCGGAACAGCTGGAAGACGGCAATCCAGGCTGACTGCAGGCAGACCAGCGCGGTGGCCGCGGCAACGGACGTCAGTTGCAGTGAGGTGATGAAGCAGGCGAAGTGAAGGGCCAGTGCGACGGCGGCCAGCAGTGACCAGCGGAACTCGCGGCGGGTGACCCTGCCGAACTGGCCGGGTTCACGCACAAGGGTGGGGGTGGCCATGACGGCCGCTCCGATGGCATTCCGCCAGAAGGCGATGGCCAGGGCACTGACGCTGGTGGCACCCAGGGTGGCCGCAATCAGCGGGCCGGAAGAGGCAACACCCAGGACACCCAGGGCCGCGAGTAAGAGGTTCACTGTCCAACCCTAATGTCGGTACCTGCGGGGCAAAACAAAAGTCCCGGCCAGCGTTTCCGCTGACCGGGACTTTCCTATGGTGGAGGCACGGGGACTCGAACCCCGAACCCCCTGCTTGCAAAGCAGGTGCGCTACCAATTGCGCCATGCCCCCATAAGAAGCAACCCGTCAATCATACCCTAGAACCGGAGAGCCTTTGACCAGCTCCCGGGCCGGGCGTCCAGGCTAGTCCACCGTATCGGTTGACTTGCTCCAGACATCTTTCCGGGCTTCGGATTCCTGTGCTTTCCGGTAGACCAGGACGCCTGCGATTGCAGCTGCAAGTACCAGCAACTTCTTCACATGCTCCCCGTTCCGGCCCGGCTGCGGGTTACCCCGAACCAAACCTCCACTTGAACCTGCACAGGTTCCGTGGGCGTACCAGGACTTGAACCTGGGACCTCTTCGTTATCAGCGAAGCGCTCTAACCGCCTGAGCTATACGCCCCGATGCCTCATCGGGCCGAGACATGACTTTACAGCACATCCCGGCCCGATCTCAAATCGGGCCTTTCCGCCGGCCGGAAGCCGGCGGAAAGGGGGTCCTAATCGTCGGTGAGGGTAACGCCGATGCCGCCCACAAGGGTGGCGGAGATGTTGTACAGCACGGCGGACAGCATGGACAGCGCCGTCAGGAGAACCACGTTCACCACGGCGATGATGGTGGCGAATGAAGCCACCTGTCCCAGGGATGCGACCTTCTTCAGTTCGAAGCCGCCGCCTTCGGAGCCGGCCAGCGTGCCGAGCAGGCTGTCCACCTGGTCGAAGATGCCGGTGAGGTCAAGGACGGTCCACAGGACGATGGCAGCCACCACTGTGACGATTCCCAAAGCCACGGACAGCAGGAACGCCATTTTCAGGACGGACCAGGGGTCAACCCTGCTGACCAGCAGCCGGGCACGCCGGACTTTTGCCTTTGGCGCCGGCTTGACCAGCCCCGGCGTTCCCTGCCCGGGAGCCGCAGCGGCAGGACGGGGGCCCTGCGCCGGCCGCTGGCCGGGTTGGCCCTGCGGGCCCTGGACGGGACGCTGGCCGGGGACGGCCGGACGCTGGCCCGGAGCACCGGCAGGCGCTGCCGGCCGCTGCTGCGGACGAACGGGGGCGTTCACGCGGGGCGCCGCCGAGGGCCGGTTTCCGTCGGGAACAGTACTGTTCGGCTTGGGAAATGAGTCGGAATTACTCACTCGTTACCTCCGTGTTGTCTTCGTTCGGCTCAGCGTCGCCCGAGGCGTCCTCTGACTCAACGGCCGGTGATTCTTCTGCCATTGCTGGCGCGGCGGATTCCCCGGGGATCCCGCCATCTTCAGCCAACGTTACGTCATCCTCCAGCGATTCTTCGCCCTCAAGACCCCGTTCGCTGTTCCGTGCCACTTCGATGATCCGGTCGTTCTTGTCCGGCTTCGCGAAGATGACGCCCATGGTGTCGCGCCCCTTGGCAGGCACGCCGGCCACCGAGGACCGCACAACCTTGCCGCCTTCCATGACCACCAGCACTTCATCTTCCTCCTGGACGATGAGCGCCCCCACCAGGTCGCCGCGTTCCTCGGCAAGCTTGGCCACCTTGATGCCCAGGCCGCCGCGGCCCTGGAGGCGGTATTCCTCCACTGCGGTGCGCTTGGCGTAGCCGCCCTCGGTCACGATGAACACGTAGGAACCGTCTGTGACCACGTTGGCGGCGAGCAGCTCGTCGTCTTCGCGGAACTTCATGCCGGTGACGCCGGACGTGGCGCGGCCCATGGGCCGGAGCGCGTCCTCGGTGGCAGTGAAGCGGATGGACTGGCCCTTGCGTGACACCAGCAGCAAATCGTCGGTTTCGGACACCAGCTGCGCCGAGACCAGTTCGTCGCCGTCGCGGAGGTTGATGGCGATCACGCCGGCGGAACGGTTGGTGTCGTAATCCTCAAGCCGCGTCTTCTTGACCAGGCCGCGCTTGGTGGCGAGGACCAGGTATGGTGCCTGCTGGTAGTCCTTCAGGTCCAGGACCTGGGCAATGTGTTCGTCGGGCTGGAACGCCATCAGGTTGGCCACATGCTGGCCCTTGGCGTCCCGGCCGGCTTCCATCAGCTCATAGGCTTTGGCACGGTACACCCGGCCGAGGTTGGTGAAGAACAGGAGCCAGTGGTGGGTGGTGGTGACGAAGAAGTGTTCCACCACGTCGTCACCGCGGAGCTGGGCACCCTTGATGCCCTTGCCGCCGCGCTGCTGGGAGCGGTAGTTGTCGCTCCGCGTGCGCTTGACGTAGCCGCCGCGGGTGATGGTGACCACCATCTCCTCTTCGGGGATGAGGTCTTCCATGGACATGTCGCCGTCGTAGCCCATGAGGATCCTGGTGCGCCGGTCATCGCCGTGCTTGTCCACGATCTCGCCGAGTTCGGTGCTGATGATCTCGCGCTGCCGCTGCTCGGAGCCCAGGATCGCGTTGTACTCGGCGATCAGTTCCTCGAGTTCGGCGTGCCGGTCCTGGATCTTCTGGCGTTCCAGGGCGGCGAGGCGGCGCAGCTGCATGTCCAGGATGGCCCGGGCCTGCAGTTCGTCGATGTCCAGGAGCTCCATGAGTCCGTCGCGTGCTGCTTCGGTGGTATTCGACGCGCGGATGAGGGCGATGACCTCGTCCAGCATGTCCAGGGCCTTGAGCAGCGCGCGAAGGATATGTGCTTCTTCTTCCGCCTTGCGCAGGCGGTAGCGGGTGCGCCGGGCAATGACGTCCATCTGGTGCGTCACCCAGTGGCGGATGAAGGCATCCAGGCTCAGGGTGCGGGGCACGCCGTCAACAATGGCCAGCATGTTGGCGGAGAAGTTGCTCTGCAGTTCGGTGTGCTTGTAGAGGTTGTTCAGGACAACCTTGGGCACGGCGTCGCGCTTGAGGACGATGACCAGCCGCTGGCCGGTGCGGCCCGAGGTTTCATCGCGAAGGTCGGCGATGCCCTGGATCTTGCCGTCCTTGACCAGTTCGGCAATCTTGATGGCCAGGTTGTCCGGGTTGGCCTGGTACGGAAGCTCGGTAACCACCAGGCAGGTGCGGCCCTGCAGTTCCTCAACGTTGACCACTGCACGCATGGTGACGGAACCGCGGCCGGTACGGTAGGCGTCCTCGATGCCCTTGTGGCCCAGGATGGTGGCGCCGGTGGGGAAATCGGGGCCCTTGACCCGCAGCAGGAGTTCTTCGAGCAGTTCCTCGCGGCTGGCGCCGGGGTTGGCCAGGTACCACTGCACCCCGTCTGCCACTTCGCGGAGGTTGTGGGGCGGGATGTTGGTGGCCATGCCGACGGCGATGCCGGAGGACCCGTTGACCAGCAGGTTGGGGAACCGGGCCGGAAGGATGGTGGGTTCCTGGTTCTTGCCGTCGTAGTTGTCCTGGAAGTCGACGGTTTCCTCGTCGATGTCCCGGACCATCTCCATGGCCAGCGGCGCCATCTTGGTTTCGGTGTAACGCGGTGCGGCAGCGCCGTCGTTGCCGGGGGAACCGAAGTTTCCCTGGCCGAGTGCCAGCGGGTAGCGCATGGTCCAGTCCTGGATCAGGCGGACCAGGGCGTCATAGATCGCGGTGTCGCCGTGGGGGTGGTACTGGCCCATGACTTCGCCCACCACGCGGGCGCACTTGTTGAAGGAACGGTCGGGGCGGTAGCCGCCGTCGAACATCGCGTAGAGAACGCGTCGGTGGACGGGCTTGAGTCCATCACGGACGTCGGGGAGGGCACGGCCCACGATGACGGCCATGGCGTAGTCCAGGTACGACCGCTGCATTTCCGTCTGCAGGTCCACCTGCTCCACACGGTCAATCAGCACGTCGCCTTCAAGAACGGTGTCCGGGGTCCCGGCGTCTGATGCCGGGGTCTCGGGTGTTTCGTCGCTCATTTATTTATTTCCGTTTCAGGTATATGTCAGATTCTGAATATTTAGGAGCGGCGCTCTAGATATCCAGGAACCGGACGTCCTTGGCGTTCTGCTGGATGAAGTTGCGGCGTGATTCCACATCTTCGCCCATGAGGACAGAGAAAATCTGGTCAGCGGCGAGGGCGTCGTCCATGGTGACCTGCAGCAGCGTCCGGTTGTCCGGATCCATGGTGGTGTCCCACAGCTCGGTGTAGTCCATCTCGCCAAGACCCTTGTAGCGCTGAATGCCGTTGTCCTTGGGAATCCTGCGGCCTGCGGCCTGTCCGGCCACCAGCTTGGCGTCGCGTTCCCGGTCGCTGTAGACGTAGTCGTGGGCCGCATTGGACCACTTGATCCGGTACAGCGGGGGCTGCGCCAGGTAAACGTAGCCGTTCTCGATGAGGGGCCGCATGTAGCGGAACAGCAGGGTCATCAGCAGGGTGGTGATGTGCTGGCCGTCCACGTCGGCATCGGCCATCAGGACGATCTTGTGGTACCGCAGCTTCGAAAGGTCGAAGTCTTCGCCGATGCCCGTGCCGAAAGCGGTGATCATGGACTGGACCTCGGCATTGCCCAGGGCCTTGTCCAGGCGTGCGCGCTCCACGTTCAGGATCTTGCCGCGGAGGGGCAGGATGGCCTGGGTTTCCGGGTTGCGGCCGCGCTTTGCGGATCCGCCTGCGGAGTCACCCTCCACGATGTAGACCTCGCACTTCTCCGGGTCCTTCGAGGAGCAGTCGGAGAGCTTGCCGGGCATGCCGAAGGATTCCAGGGGGCTCTTCCGGCGGGCGTTGTCCCGTGCCTTACGTGCCGCCATGCGGGCCTGCGCTGCGGAAATTGCCTTACGGATGACATCACGGGCCGGGCCCGGGTTTCGTTCCAGCCAGTCGCCAAGGCCGTCAGTGACCACGCGCTGGACGAAGCCCTTGACCTCGGAGTTGCCGAGCTTGGTCTTGGTCTGGCCCTCGAACTGGGGCTCGGACAGCTTGACGGAGATGACGGCGGTCAGGCCTTCGCGGATGTCGTCACCGGTGAGGTTGTCGTCTTTTTCCTTGATGATCCCCTTTTCCCGCGCATAGCGGTTGATCAGGGAGGTCATGGCGGCGCGGAAACCCTCTTCGTGGGTGCCGCCCTCGTGGGTGTTGATCGTGTTGGCGTAGGTGTGGACGCTCTCGGAGTAGGCGTTGGTCCACTGCATCGCCATTTCCAGGGCAATCCGGCGTTCCTTGTCCTCGGTTTCGAAGGCGATGACGTCCTCGTGGACAACGTCCACCTTCTTGCCGGAGTTCAGGTGCTTGACGTAGTCCAGGAGGCCTTCGTCGTACTGGTACACCACGGTGCGGTGCTCCGCGCTGACCTCGCCTTCGGTGGCGATGGCGTCCAGGTCAAGATCCGCGTCGGCTTCATCCTTGGCGGGTGCGCGTTCGTCCGTCAGAGTGATGCGCAGGCCCTTGTTGAGGAAGGCCATCTGCTGGAACCGCGCGCGGAGGGTCTCAAAATCGAACTCGGTGGTTTCGAAGATTGCCGGGTCCGGGTAGAAGGTCTGGGTGGTGCCGGTGCGGTCGGTCTCTTCGCCCTTGACCAGGCTGCCCTGGGGCTTGCCGCCGTCAGCGAAGGACATGCGCCAGACGTGGCCCTGGCGGCGGACCTCGGTGTCCACGCGGCTGGACAGCGCGTTGACCACCGAGATGCCCACGCCGTGCAGGCCGCCGGAAACCGCGTAGCCCGCGCCGCCGAACTTGCCGCCGGCGTGCAGGATGGTCATGACCACTTCGACGGTGGGCTTGTGCTCTGTGGGGTGCATGTCCACGGGGATGCCGCGGCCGTCGTCCACGACTTTGACGCCGCCGTCGGCCTGCAGGACGATCTCGATGTGGGTGCAGTACCCGGCCAGGGCCTCATCGACGGAGTTGTCCACCACTTCGTACACCAGGTGGTGGAGCCCGCGCGGTCCGGTGGAACCGATGTACATGCCCGGTCGCTTCCGGACTGCTTCCAGGCCTTCAAGGACAGTGATGTCGCTGGCGCCGTACTCGCGTGGCTTCGCGGATTCCGCCGGGGTGTCTGGGGTACGGGCATCCTCGACTGCGGGTTCAACTGCCAGAATATCTGTATTGTCGTTAGCCACAGGCGCTGTCGACTCCTCTGTTCTCGATGATGGCCGGCGGGTTTCCCTTCCATCCGGAAAAGTCACCCGCCAACAGGCACAAACTTATGGCGCCGGTGACTTGCTGACGGTTGGGGGCCCGCACTCCGTGTGCCGGATGCGCACGGAGAACGGACTCAGTCAACGTTTCACCCGCGCCCAGTTATCTGCAACGATTCTACCGCGAAACAGGCCATAACCCCGCATTCCAGGGGCGTGGACAGGCGGCAACGTGGCCGTGTGAGGCCGTTGACCGCGCCTAGGGCGCCCCAGAAGGACGGCCTCCGGGTGCCTATACACCCTCCGGCCCTTTCAGCGCTCTACACGCCGTTGGGGGTATTTTCAAGAGTCGGCAGCGAAGCTAGCCGTAGGTATCCCGGGGGCCGCGGCCGTTGACGGTGCGGCCGCCCTTGCGCCAGCTCGGGGCCGAGGGGCCCAGCACCTGGATACTGGTGACCACTCCGTCGCCGAGTTCCACCCTGAATTTCTCGAGCAGGCTGGCACTCAGCAGGCGGAGCTGGGTTGCCCAGGCGGTTGAATCGCACCGGACGTGGAGCGTGGTGGCCGTAAAGCTTTCGGGGGTGCAGTGAGCTGAGATTTCCGGTCCCACCAGGGTGGCCCATTCGGCCATGACGGAGCCGACGGCCACGGGTGATGTCCAACCGCGTTCGGCTACCAGCCGGCCCACCACCTTGCCCAGCCCCAACGGGTCGCGGCCGGTGGCGTGGAACTGGCTGAAGCCGCGGGTGTCCCGGATTCCGTTTTTGGCTTTTGCGGACCCCGGACGCACTGCCTTCCTGCGGATTTCACCGCGGGCAGCGGCGGCCTCCCGCATTCTGTTCAGTGCGGCCTGCGGGGCATCAATGTTGTCGGGATCGCGGCCGGGCTGCAACCCGCCGTCTTCACTGTCCCTGACCATCAATTCCTCCCGGGATGACTTTCACCCGCCGTCCGGACAGCTCTTCCGGGATATCGGCGTCGACGGCGGCGGTCACCAGGACCTGTTCCGCGCCGGAGACTATAGCGGCAAGTTTACGCCGGCGCTGCACATCCAGTTCGGCAAAAACGTCGTCGAGGATCAGGATGGGGGCGGACCCGCCCGTGCGGGCGTCGTCGAGCATCACGTAGTAGGAAGCGAGCCGAAGGGACAGGCACATGGACCAGGTCTCACCGTGCGATGCATAGCCTTTCGCCGGCGCCTGTCCCAGGACAAGTTCCAGGTCGTCGCGGTGCGGGCCCACCAGCGAAATACCGCGCTCCAACTCCTTTTTCCGTGATTCGGCGAAGGCCCGGACGTAGCGTTCGGTGAGCTCTTCCACGGATAAGGCGCGCAGGTCGTCCGGTTCGACGGCGGTGCCTGGCACTGCGGTGCGTGGCCCACCTGGCAGCGGCGCGCCGTCGTCGTCCATCTGGTTCTGAAGCGTGGAGCGGTACGTGGCGTCAGCGGATTTGGACCCGTCCGTCAGTTCGGCATAGGCGCGTGCCAGGTGCGGGCGCAGGCGCTCCACCAGTTCGAGGCGCGCGTGGAGCAGTTCGGCGCCCGCTTTTGCCATGTGCTGGTCCCATACGTCCAGGGTTGCCTCATGTCCGGACGTGAACTTTCCGCCCCGCGCCGATTTGAGCAGGGCGTTGCGTTGTTTCAGCACCCTGTCGTAGTCGCTGCGGGTGGCAGCGTGGTGCGGGATGAGGCTGGCGAGCAGTTCGTCCAGGAAACGCCGGCGGTTCGAAGGGTCGCCTTTGACCAGCGCCAGGTCCTCCGGAGCGAAGAGGACGGTCTGGCAAATGCCCAGCAGATCTCGGGCTCGTACCGGGTTGCTGCGGTTGATGCGGCCGCGGTTGGCCCGCCCGGCGTTGATTTCCAGTTCCAGGACGGTGGTTTGCCCGCCGCGGACAAGCCGTGCCCTGACGAGTGCGCGATCTGTACCGAACCGCAGGAGGGGTCCGTCTGAACTGACCCGGTGGGAGCTCAGCGTGGCAAGGTAGCCAATGGCTTCCATCAGGTTGGTTTTGCCGATGCCGTTGTATCCCACCAGGACGGTGACGCCCGGTTCGAAGGCAAGGTCAACCTGGGCGTAGCTGCGGAAATCGGTCAGGGAAAGGTGTTCCAGATACACGCGGGTTTCGACAATTCTGGGGACAGCAGCGGTCCCCGGTGGATGCTACTTGGCCGGACGGGTTGCGTGTCCGCCGAATTGGTGCCGGAGGGCAGACACCATTTTCATGGCAGGGGAACTATCTTCACGGGACTCGAACCTGGCAAACAGTGCGGCCGTGATGGCTGGGGCGGGGATGGCGTTGGCGATGGCCTCTTCCACCGTCCATCTGCCTTCGCCGGAATCCTCGACGTAGTCGTCGATGTTCTGCAGCCCAGGGTCCTCTTCCAGTGCCTTGACCAGCAGGTCAAGGAGCCATGACCGGACCACGGTGCCTTTTTGCCAGGCGCGGAAGGTGCCGGGCAGGTCGTTGATGATGTCCTTGGAAGCGAGCAGCTGGTAGCCCTCGGCGTAGGCCTGCATCAGGCCGTATTCGATTCCGTTGTGGACCATCTTGGCGTAGTGGCCGGCGCCGATGCCGCCTACATGCACAAAGCTGTCCTCGCGTTCACCTTCGGGACGCAGTGCATCGAAGACCGGCAGTGCACGTTCGATGTCTGCGGCGTCCCCGCCGGCCATCAGGCCGTAGCCGTTCTGCAGCCCCCAGACACCTCCGGATACTCCGCAGTCAACGAACCGGATGCCTTTGGCGGCGAGGAGCTCGCCGTGCTTCTGGTCCTCGGTGAAGCGGGAGTTGCCGCCGTCGACCACCAGGTCGCCCTCGTCCAGCTTCTCCGCCAGTTCCATGATGACGGCATCGGTGACCGCGCCGGCCGGAACCATCACCCAGACCAGCCGGGGCGCCGGGATGGCGGCGAGGAGTTCATCCACCGAGGTGACGTCGGTGACGTCCGGGTTGCGGTCATAACCCGTGACCTCGATGCCGCCCTTGCGCAGCCGTTCGCGCATGTTGAATCCCATTTTGCCAAGGCCGATCAGTCCAATGTGCATGGGAGAACTCTTTTCTGCGAGGCGAGGGTGGCGGTGGTTGGGGCCCCATCGGCGAGGGGCCCGGCCTGAGCTTGCGAAGGCTGGGAGCCGATGGGGCCTAGTTGGGGAGGCGGACGGGCATCACCAGGTAACGGTAGTCATCCTGGTCCTCGCCGTCGGCGTCTGCCTGGGCGGTGATCATTGCGGGCTTGGGAGCCGAGGTGAAGGAGAACCGGACGAACTTGGTTTCGATGACGCTCAGGCCTTCCACCAGGTAGTGCGGGTTGAAGGCCACCGTGATGTCCTCACCGGAAAGCTGGGCTTCAAGTTCCTCTGATGCCTGGGCGTCTTCGCCGGTACCGGCGTCCAGGTTCAGCTGGCCCTCGGTGAAGGCAAGCCGGACAGGGGTGTTGCGTTCGGCCACGAGCGACACACGGCGGACAGCCTCCACCAGTTCCTGGGTCTGCACCGTGGCATGGATGGGGGTGGATTCCGGGAAGAGCGAGCGGATCTTCGGGTAGTCGCCGTCAACCAGCAGGGACGTGGTGGTGCGTCCGCCGCTTTCGAAGCCGATCAGGCGGCTGTCGTCGTCGGAGAGGGCCAGGTTGATATCTCCGCTGTTGCCGAGCGTTTTCGCTACTTCGTTCAGGGTTTTTGCCTTGACCAGGGCGCTGGTGGAGATGCCGGGGGTCACCGGCTTCCACGGAACCTCACGCATGGCAAGGCGGTAGCGGTCCGTGGCGAGAAGGGTGATCAGGTCGTCTTCGATTTCCATCCGGACACCGGTCAGGATGGGGAGGGTGTCGTCCTTGCTCGCAGCGATGATCACCTGGGAAACAGCCTGGGCGAAGGAGTCCCCGGGCACGGTTCCGCTGATAGCCGGCAACGCCGGCAGCGGCGGATATTCGGCTTCAGGCATTGTGGCCAGGTGGAAGCTGCTGCGGCGGCAGGTGAGAGTCACCTTGTTGCCGTCGGTTTCGACGTCGACAGGAGCCGACGGGAGGCTTCGGCAGATATCGGCAAGCAGGCGCCCGGACACCAGGATGGTGCCTTCGTCCCGGATGTCGGCTGCAATTTCCAGGCGGGCGGAGGTTTCGTAGTCAAAGCTCGAGAGGCTGACTGTTCCGGCCTCAGCCTTCAAAAGCAGCCCGGAAAGTACGGGCACAGGCGGCCGCGGAGACAAGGACCGGGCTGTCCAGGTGACGGCTTCTGCCAGGACGTCCCGATCGACTCTGAACTTCACGGAAGGGTGCCGCCTTTCATTGCTGCTGCCATGTGGACTGGAAACTCCCGTGGGGGAATCCCAAAAAGTGGTGCCCCACACACGGAACGTGCATGGTCCCTGCTGATGGAAACCACGCAGGAACCCGAGGATGGGAGCGCTGCTGACAGCTTAGCCGGAAGATCCGGGATTAACCCATCCCCCGAGTTCGTCCTGGGGAAGG
The DNA here is from genome assembly GCF_029222765.1 of Arthrobacter sp. Cr_A7. Lineage (NCBI taxonomy): Bacteria > Bacillati > Actinomycetota > Actinomycetes > Micrococcales > Micrococcaceae > Arthrobacter > Arthrobacter sp. Cr_A7. The sequence goes on from NZ_JARHXQ010000066.1 coordinate 35,346, forward strand.
CCAGGGCCGCCCGGCCCGCCCCTTGCGGGGTGCGGATCGATCTTGTTGTTTGAGGGATTTCAATTTTTTGGGATTAGTAGTGTTAATAACTGCTGTGGAAACTGTGGATAACCTCGTCCCGCCCCGCGTTCCGGCGGTTAAGCCCTGTTCATGGACTGTGGGCGCAGCAGGTTTTAAACAGGGTGTGGATGGGGATAAGAATTTTGGCGATTTTGCCGATCCACAGGCGGCTTAAGGGTTTTAAGCCCATTAACCGCGGTTGTCCCCTTAACTATCCACAGGCTTATCCACATGCACCTGTTAATAAGGTATAGGCGGGGCGCTTAGGAGTCGCGCTGCTGCTGCTTGATGCGGTTGGTCAGCTCTGTCACCTGGTTGTAGATCACACGGCGTTCGGCCATCAGCTCGCGGATCTTCCGGTCGGCGTGGATGACGGTGGTGTGGTCGCGGCCGCCGAGCTCCTGTCCAATCTTGGGCAAGGACATGTCCGTCAGCTCCCGGCACAGGTACATGGCGATCTGCCGGGCAGTCACCAAAGTGCGGGTCCGTGACTTGCTGCAGAGCTCTTCCATGCTGAGCTTGAAGTAGTCGGCCGTCTGCTGCAGGATCTGGCTCGAGGTGATCTCCTGGGCGCCATCGTCGGTGATGAGGTCCTTGAGGACCATTTCCGCCAGCGCCACATCCACGGCCTCCCGGTTGAGGCTGGCGAAGGCCGTGACGCGGATCAGGGCACCTTCGAGTTCACGGATATTGCTGGAGATCTTGGAAGCGATGTACTCGAGGGCATCATCGGGCGCGGACAGACCTTCGCTCAGGGCCTTCTTGCGGAGGATGGCGATGCGGGTTTCAAGTTCCGGCGGCTGGATATCTGTCAGCAGGCCCCACTCGAAGCGGGACTTCATCCGGTCTTCGAATCCCGCGAGCAGCTTGGGCGGCTGGTCCGAGGTGATGACCACCTGCTTGTTGTTGTTGTGCAGCGAGTTGAATGTGTGGAAGAACTCCTCCAGCGTCCGGTCCTTGCCGGCCAGGAACTGGATGTCGTCGATGAGCAGGACGTCCACGTTCCGGTACGTGGTCTTGAAGCTGGCGCCTTCGTCATCGCGGATGGAGTTGATGAAGTCGTTGGTGAATTCTTCGGAGTTGACGTAGCGGACGCGGATACCGCTGTACAGGCGGCGGGCATAGTGGCCGATCGCGTGCAGGAGGTGGGTCTTGCCCAATCCGGAATCGCCGTAGATGAACAGCGGGTTGTATGCCTTTGCCGGGGCCTCCGCGACGGCGACGGCGGCAGCGTGGGCGAACCGGTTGGAGGAACCGATCACGAAGGTGTCGAAGACATACTTCGGATTCAGCCGGCCAAACTCATGGGAGGTGCTGGGAAGCATGGGCTGCGGCTTTTGCTCGATCAGCTGGTCCGAAGCGAAGGACGGCTCGACGGCGGGTTCGGGCTCCTCGTGGATGGGAACCAGGTCTGTGTCGACGTCGATGGCGCACCGGATGTCCTCGGAGAAGACGTTGTGCAGGGCATCATCGAGGGCGTCCTTGACCTGCGTCTGGAGGACTTCACGGGTGAGTTCATTGGGAACCGCCACCAGGAGGGTGGAGCCAATCAGGCCCTGCGCCTGGGCGAGGATGACAAAGCCACGCTGCCGCGGTGAAACACGGTGGTCCTGTTCCAGCAGGCTGACAACGCGCCGCCAGGAACTTCCGACAGTATTGGCGTGGTTGGCTTCGTCTACTGTCATCAATCGGTTCCCTCAAAACTTGCTTTGCCTGCATTGCCTGCAGCCGCAAGTCGTGAACCGCTATCGGTTCAGCTTCATCCACAGGGTTATGCACAGTCCGTGGATAATCGGCTACTGAGCCACTCTAGGGGATGAAAAGCCTAGAAGATAGCTGGCAAGTAGCTTGTGGATAATTACACGGTTGTTGTTCGAAAAAGGGGGTTGTGAGCCACTTCATCCACAGGCACGGCGGGTGGGTTAGGCACAGCTGGGGATAGCGTGGGGGCGACCAGCCGGTTTGACTCGAAGGCTTAAATTGCCCTAACGTTGTGAAGTCCTTTGTGTCCGCTTTTTGGCCCCATCTGAATCTCTCAGGCGCTCCGCGTTTGAGCAGCCGGGGGAAGCGTGCATATACAAAACTTAGCGTCGGCCAGTTCTTCCCCATACTGATCGGGTGGGCGCACCTTTGATCCACTGGAGTAACTAACGTGAGCAAGCGGACTTTTCAGCCGAATAACCGCCGTCGAGCCAAGAAGCACGGCTTCCGCCTTCGTATGCGTACCCGTGCCGGCCGCGCCATCCTGGCAGCCCGTCGTGGCAAGGGCCGTACCGAGCTGTCGGCTTAAATAACTGAACTTTTCGGTAGACATCTCTTTGCGAGTTTAAGGTGCTGGCCACCCGCAACCGCTTAAGGACTGCATCCGATTTTTCAACAACTGTACGTTCCGGTGTCCGCAATGGGCGCCGGAACGTAGTGTTATATGCGGCAGCTATTGCTGCCGACGAACCCAGCCGGATCGGGTTCATCGTTTCCAAGAGTGTAGGGAACGCTGTGGTCAGGAACCTCGTTAAGAGGAGACTAAGAGAAGCAGGTGCTGCGTCGCTGCGCGAGCATGGCACAGGCTTCGCCATAGTGGTCCGGGCGCTTCCTGCGTCCGCGACTGCCAGCTGGGATCAGCTGCTGTCGGACTACAACGCTGCACTGGAATCGACGCTGACCCGGCTGGCCGGCCGCCTCCCGAAGGCTGCCGCCAACGGTTCGGCCGGTACAACACAGGAGGGGACACCGCGTGCGTAACGCCACCGCCGTCGTCGCCCGTCCCCATCCTGTTGCCGCCGCCGTCGGCATGTTCTTTTGGAACCTGCCCAGGAACATCCTCATCGTGTTGCTCAAGGCCTACCGCAAGGTGATTTCTCCCTTGTACGGCCAGGTCTGCCGATTCTTCCCTTCATGCTCGGCCTACGCCCTTGAAGCGGTTACTGTCCATGGAGCCGTCAAGGGCAGCTGGCTCGCAGTCAGGCGCCTTGGCCGCTGCCATCCATGGAATGCCGGCGGCGTGGACCATGTCCCCGCCGGTAAGCGGGATTGGCCGGAGAGCCAAGCCCCCACAATTGTTGTGCTGAACAACCCGGACAAGTACCTGGCTGCTCGGACTGATGAAGAAGGCCGCAGTGCGGCCTGACGAATAGGGATAAGTATGGACTTCTTTGAAACAATCATGTTTCCGTTCAAATGGCTTGTATCCATCATCATGGTGGGCTTCCATGAGGGCCTGACTGCTATTGGGCTTCCTGAAGCCTCTGGCTGGACCTGGACCTTGTCCATCATTGGCCTCGTGCTGGTGATCCGTGCCGCCCTGATTCCCGTCTTCGTCAAGCAGATCAAGGCCCAGCGCGGCATGCAGTTGCTGCAGCCGGACCTGAAGAAGCTCCAGGACAAGTACAAGGGCAAGACGGACCAGCTGTCCCGCCAGGCAATGGCGCAGGAACAGATGGCCATGTACAAGAAGCACGGGACCAACCCGTTCTCGGCCTGCCTGCCCATGCTGATCCAGATGCCGTTCTTCTTCGCCCTGTTCACTGTGCTGTCCGGCATTTCGACGGCGAGCCGCGAGGGTGAGGGCATCGGCGCGATGAGCCACGAGCAGGTGGTGCAGTTCGACCAGTCCACCATCTTCGGCGCTCCGCTTTCCGCGACTTTGCTCCATGGGACTCCTCCTGGCGGCAACGTCGTCGCTGTCTGGATCCTCTCCATCCTCATGATCCTGGCCATGACGGCCTCGCAGTTCATCACCCAGAAGCAGATCATGGCCAAGAACATGTCTGAAGAAGCCATGGCCAGCCCCTTCATGCGCCAGCAGAAGATGATGCTCTACATCCTGCCCATCGTCTTTGGCGTGGGTGGCATCAACTTCCCCATTGGCGTCCTGATCTACTGGACCACCACCAACCTGTGGACCATGGGCCAGCAGTTCTTCGTCATCCGCCGCATGCCGACGCCGGGATCCCCCGCCGCAAAGGCCCTCGCCGAACGCCGTGCCGCCAAGGGCCTTCCGGCCCTTTCGATCCTGAGCGGCAAGAAGGATGAAGCAGCGGACGCTGCTGCTGCGGCCGCCGTCGCTGAATCCAAGGGCCAGCGTGTCCAGCCACAACGCAAGAACAGGAAGAAGAAGTAATGTCAGCCGAGAGTACCGAACACGCCCTTTCTGAAGAGATCCTCGAAGATCAGGACGAGTCCGTGAACGAAGAAGCTTCCTCCCCCAAGGTCTCAGCTGTCAGCCGTCTTGAAGAAGAAGGCGACATCGCGGCGGATTACTTGGAGGAACTGCTCGACATCGCTGACATCGATGGTGACATCGACATTGAGGTCCGCAACGGCCGCACCTATATTTCGATCGTTGCCGAAGAGGAGACCGAAGGCCTGGACAGCCTGGTGGGCGAGGACGGGGAAGTCCTTGAAGCCCTTCAGGAGCTCACCAGGCTTGCTGTGCTGTCCGCGACGGAGAACCGTTCACGGCTGGTCCTGGATATCAACGGCTACCGGCAGGAACGCACCGGCCACCTGCAGAAGATCGCGGAAGACGCTGCGGCTACGGTGAAGGAAACCGGCCAGTCCGTGGCGCTGGAACCGATGAGCGCCTACGAGCGGAAGATTGTTCACGACGCTGTCGCTGACCTGGGCCTCGTCAGCGAGTCCGAGGGCGAAGGCACCGGACGCCACATTGTTGTTTCCGCAGACTAGAGAATTGCTGACCCGCTAATCATGGTTGACATCACGGCAGCTGAGCTTCTGGCCGCTGAGAAGATTTTCGGCGACCGACTGGACCTGGCCAAGCGCTACGTCGAACATCTGGCTACTTCCGGAACAGAGCGCGGGCTGATTGGCCCACGGGAAATTCCGCGGCTCTGGAGCCGGCATGTACTCAACTGCGCCGTCATCGAAAGCGAGATTGCCCAGGGCAGCCACGTGGCCGACGTCGGAAGCGGCGCCGGGCTGCCCGGCCTCTGCCTCGCGATTGCGCGGCCGGACCTGGAACTGACCCTGATCGAGCCGCTCGAACGCAGGGTGATCTGGCTCCAGGAAGTGGTCGACGACCTCGGACTGGATAACGTGACGGTGATGCGGACCCGTGCTGAGCTGGCAGTGGGCCAAGTGGAAGCCGATGTGGTGACAGCGCGGGCAGTTTCTGCCTTGAGCAACCTGGCCGGCCTCACCATCCCCCTCCTGGCCGGCCATGGCGAGGTTGTTGCCATTAAAGGCCGCAGCGCGGCCGAGGAAATCGAGAAGGCCGCCAAGGTCATTCGAAAATTGGGCGGTGTTCAGACCTCGGTCCTTACAGTTGGTGACAACCTGCTTGAGGAGCCCACCACCGTAGTCCGCATCGTTGTGAACAAGTCCCAAAAGAAATCCTAATCAAGGCCCGGTGACCGAAGTCTGCCGGGTCAAGCAGTTAGGCTAGTCAACGGCAGCAAAATTGGCTGAACGAGAGTGAGTGTGCCCCAGTGACCAGTAGTGAAGCCTCCGCACAACGGATACCACCGTTTGTGTCATTGGGGTCAGCTCGTTCTGTCGCTGGCCCGTTTTCGGTCCCCGGCAGAGGGGGAATTCACCCAAAACAAGTATCAACCCTTGGAACCTCCTCGCTTGTTTCACGTGAAACAACCTCAGCAGGTCGAACCAACATCATTGATGCAATCGACGATTCCAGCCCTATTGCCCGGGAGCTGGCCCATGAAACGAAGCGCCGTGAGCGCCTGATGGGACGCAAACTGCCGCGTCCCGAAAAGACACGCATCTTCACCGTGTCCAACCAGAAGGGCGGCGTGGGTAAGACCACCACCACCGTCAACATCGCCGCCGCTTTGGCAGCAGCGGGACTGAACGTCCTGGTGATCGATATCGATCCCCAGGGCAATGCCTCCACCGCGCTGGGTATTGAGCACCATGCCGATGTCGACAGCATCTATGACGTCCTGATCAACGATGTTGCCCTGGCAGATGTGGTGGCCCAGTGCCCCGATATCGACAAGCTCATCTGCGCGCCGGCCACCATTCACTTGGCAGGTGCCGAGATTGAGCTGGTATCGCTGGTAGCGCGGGAGCAGCGACTGCGCCGGGCGATCGACGTCTACGCAAAGACCCGTGAAAAGAACGGCGAAGAGCGTCTCGATTACATCTTCATCGACTGCCCGCCAAGCCTGGGGCTCCTCACCGTCAACGCCTTCTGCGCAGCCAATGAAGTCCTGATTCCTATCCAGTGCGAATACTATGCCCTCGAAGGTTTGAGCCAGCTTCTCAAAAACATCGAGATGATCCAGAAGCACCTCAACGCTGATCTCGTCGTCTCAACCATCCTGCTCACCATGTACGACGGCCGCACCAACCTGGCTGCGCAGGTTGCTGCCGAGGTGCGGACGCACTTCCCCGACCAGGTGCTGTCTGCAGTGGTGCCCCGTTCGGTACGGATCTCAGAGGCACCGAGCTACCAGCAGACGGTCATGACGTACGACCCATCCTCCAGTGGAGCCCTGTCTTACTTGGAAGCCGCTGCTGAAATAGCAGAACGCTAATATCTTCAACACTGCAACGACCGGAGCCGGCTCACGCCTGGTTCTACCACTGGAGGGATTTACCCATGAGCGAGAAGCGACGGGGCCTAGGCCGCGGTCTTGGCGCGCTGATTCCAAGTTCCGCCGCGTCCAATGGGCAGGGTAACGGTGCAGCCGTATCCCGTCCTGTAGATCTCTTCTTTCCCGAGGGCAGAAGGAAGACCGAACCCTCGGACGAAAATGCCGCGGGCACAGCAAAGACCGTAGCCGAGAAGTTGACCGCCCCGCCAGCCCGAAAGGCCCCGGCGAAGTCGACTGCCAGGAACACCGCCTCCCCGGCTGCCGAAGCTACTTCCCGTTCTTCCAGTGCTGCCACAGCCAAGAAGGCTGCCACTCCACCGGCTCCTGCAGCCGGGAAAGGCGAGTCCGACAATGCTGAGTCCGGCCAGGAGCCTGAGGTATCCCCCGAGGTCCGCCCGGACGTTGCTGCCGCCGAGCCGTTGGATGAGTTCGCCGGATCCAATGCCGATGTTGAGCTTGTTGAAGTTCCGGGTGTCCGTTTTGCCGAAATACCCGTTTCCGAGATCCATCCCAACCGGAAGCAGCCGCGTTCCGTCTTCGATGAAGACGACATGGCCGAGCTTGTTCACTCGGTTCGGGAAATCGGCGTCCTTCAGCCAATTGTCGTCCGTAAATCAACCGAATCCGGTGATGAGCCATATGAGCTCGTCATGGGTGAGCGTCGTTGGCGTGCCGTTCAGGCTGCGGGACTCGAAACCATCCCCGCGATCGTCAGGGATACCACCGACGATGATCTCCTTCGCGACGCATTGTTGGAGAACCTGCACCGCAGCCAGCTGAATCCCTTGGAAGAAGCTGCGGCTTACCAGCAGCTTCTGGAGGACTTTGGCACGACGCATGAGCAGCTGGCTGACCGTATCGGTCGCTCACGGCCCCAGGTGTCAAACACACTGCGGCTCCTCAAGCTTCCTCCGTTGGTGCAGCGGCGCGTTGCTGCGGGCGTTCTGTCCGCCGGTCACGCCCGCGCGCTGCTGTCCCTTCCAGATGCTGCCGCAATGGAGCGTCTGGCCCAAAAGATCGTCGCTGAGGGTATGTCGGTACGGGCCACAGAAGAGGCGGTCACCCTTTACCAGGACCCGACGAAGCAGCCGAAAAACAATGTGCCTCGTCCCGGCGCGCGTCATGAGCGTCTTGATTACCTCGCATCATCCTTGTCAGACCGCCTCGATACCAACGTGAAGATTTCGTTGGGTGTCAGGAAAGGAAAGGTCAGCATCGAATTCGCGAGTGTTGAAGACCTGAACCGCATCATGGATGTGTTGGCTCCCGGTTCAACAAACTAATCTTTTCCTAAGGGCCCGGTTCACCACGAACCGGGCCTTTTTTCTGCCTGAATATAGTTTTTTTGGATACGGGCGTGTCATTCCGATCCACATGCTGACCGTTGTCCGTTCGGTCATACACAAAGGCATTCAAGGATCCTCTCCGATCTGCTGCATCGAAAGCATTCGCAGTCTTTTCATGGATGGGACAGACACCGATATGCCAAGCATATAGGCCGGCCGTGGAAGCACTGCCGCCCCGCGTGCACTGCCTGCAGGTCGCACTTCTTCATCGCTTCTATCGCAAGCGACAGCTTGTCCACACGTTCGCAGCACAGTAATTCAGGTAAGACTTATCGGAGATGGCACCCGGGAGCTTGAGCGTCCTGGATAACCGGTCGCATGGCGACGCCCCTGTTTCACGTGAAACGGCGCCGCTAGACGAGTGGCGGTGTCCGGCATGGCGCACGCTATGGTGCGTACTTGAGTATCCGCCTTCAGATGATTCAAGAGTCTCGAGGGCATCATGGCCCTGAAGGGCGATCAACAACGTTAGGACCTTTGACGGCCGCCGCTGGGGGTCGGTCGCTCCAGCGTATCGGTTCTGGAGCATCAGAACTCGCACTCGATCACGTGGTCCGAAGCGAAGGATGGCTCGACGGCCGGTTTCGCGCTCCTCGTGGATGGGGACTCGTTCCGGGCGCGGCTCTCTCCCCTGATCGTTCGGCCTAGCAGAATCCTTGATGGGGTGTCGGGGCCGCACCTATGCAGGCGTAGGGCCAAGCAGAATGCAGGTGTCACTAGACCAGGAAAAGTCTTGGCATCTCGTTTTCCTGTCAGGGGGGCACTACTGTGCGTCCGGGACGGCGAAAGCTGTACTGCACGTATGCCGTCCCGATGAGATCAAGCGGGAGTTGTTCAGGCGGGTTGGCACCAAAAGAGTTGGTAGCCTCCACGCATGAGCGCCTCATAAGCATAATGCGGAGACGGCCACAGTCGACACCTACGCAGTAGGCCGCGCGCCCACCTTTCGCCCGCTCCTTATGCCGTTAAAGTGTTTCTTGCTCCGAGCCAGTGAGCCACAGCGTCGCGTATCACGCGAGCAATTGCGGCCCTCCATCCCATCCCCCTTAACGACGCTGACCCGTCTGCTGTCGAGGTGCAGTCGGTGTTTCACGTGAAACGGGGTCAGCCTCGCCGGCACTTGGCGCACCTTCACTGTCCCCTAGCGCTTTCCGAGCTCCCCTCCCTGTCCCCTTGCGCTTTCCGAGCTCGCTGGTGTCTACACTCTCGATAGACCTCCGCTCCAAGGGCTGCCATCACTAGAACTGATGGTCGCCACGGCAAATCTTCGTAGGCCCCGATCGATGGCACCGCACGGAAGGCTGCACTAGGAAGAAGGATCAGACGCAACCAGGACGACCCGGTCCCAGCGTTATGCCTTTATGAGCGGATTGGGGTCGAGCGGCAGGTGCGCAGGCCTCCCAGGGCGGAGGGGCGTCCTTGCAAATTTTGAGTTGCAACGAATATCCGGCCGCGCGTCGACCATATCCTCCGGGCCCTGGCCCCAGCATCTCTCACGTACTCCTGCCGGTCACGGATGAGTGTTTCACGTGAAACATGATCCCCGTTTTATTCCTCCCCCCTGATTGGATTCCACTAACCCCGCGCGCTGCTTTTGTGGTCGTCGATGTAGAACCCGTGCGCCGAGATCACATCAAGCCTGCGTTCACTTTGCGCCGACGTGAGGGCGCCAGTCCCAAAATGGACACTAGCTCGGTGCTCTGTATCCGCCGCAATAGTGGCGCCGACAACGGCCGAGTTCGAGGGAGACCACTCCTTGCATTCGCGCTGTCCCTTCAGTTTGGCGTACAAAGACGCTGATGGAGGGTTGCAGCTACCAGGCCTCCTTCCAGGCTGGGTGGGCTACTTTCGTATGGTGCGACGGCTCGGGATCAGCAGGGCGGCACCACGGTCGAGACCTAGTGCGGGCCGACAACGTGTCGCAGTCGGGGTGAACTTCTGGTCACAGCCAGCACTTCCAGTACAACGCCTTGTCACGAGCCCGTAGGTCGATCGGGACGACAAGGTCAGTGAGATTTCCACACTTGCTTGTGAGTATGAGCAACATCATAGGTGGTGGATATCGCTGTGGATAACTTTGTGGATTACCAGGCGCCCAAGCGTGGATAAGTGGCATGGACTACACTCAGGTGCAGGTCGCTTGGAAGGATAGGTCCCAAGTTAGTGACATCCAGTTCGCTTAGCGCCCGTTCCCCGCGCGCTCCTGTTTCACGTGAAACACCAGAGACGACACCGGAATGGGGACTATGCCGCCAATATTCGCATGAATACGGTGGTCTTAGAGGCCTTTAGCTGCGTCTTGTGGTGCTGTCGGTTCAGATTGAAGGGCGGACCCTAGGCACATAGAGCCGCCTATCCTTCCCGACGCTATGCCAATGAGGGGAGGCGGCTACCCGGACCACAACAAGCACACATCGTAGGGCTGTGGATAACTACGTGGATAACCAGGGTCACCGCTTGTGGATAACTTGTGGATTAGCGTAGCGCATAGGAGTCTCCTGACCCGTATCAGGGGGTATCGGCAGCGCGTCTCTCGCTGGACAAGGACGACTTGGAGTCGACTTTGTCTCCGTGTCGGGTCGGTAGGTGTGGTCGTCGGGTCGGCGTGATGTACCGGGAACATGGATGTTTGAAGTGGAAGGCCCGGCTGAGCTTGTGTCTACTCGCCGAGGTGTGGATGCCCATATGGTAGGAACGCATCTGCCTACGAAGCGAAGGAAGTTCGGGGGCGAGTCCTTCGGATAGACGAAGTTGTCTTCCTCTGGAAGCTCGTTGTGCAATATGACTCAGGCAGTAACTGTAGTTGAGCCTCCAGTGGTACTGTATGTAGGTTCCCCTCATCTCCCCCAGTTCTTGGTACGGCGCCCCTTCTTGGCCCTGTAGATCCTTCTTTCGCTACGGAGAGCCATTCCCGGCCTGTGCATTGGCAAGGTGCCGAGCGTCGTGGTTATCCACCGACAGCGGGCGGCCAGTGGTAGGCCGGGTTACTGGTGACTTTCTGGATGTCGGCCGACTTGAAGCTTTGCCGTGGTTCAAGAGCGGGTGCAGCTTGTGCTTCTTGGCACCTCCCGCCGGCGGCCTTTCGTTTCACGTGAAACATTTAGGGATGCCGTTCCTCTATGGCTTCCTTGCGGGGTCTGCTCGGTCGCACTAGTCAGTCCTTGCTGAGGCAAGGATGCCTAGGCCGGTACCGACTGTCGTGCCCTGATCATCTAGATCCTTTGTGTTACGGCCAGCACGAACATCACACACGTTAGCGGTGGCTTCCACGTCGATGCCGCCGGTCAATCCCCTGGTGTTCCTAAAAACCGACAGGGCGGCAATCGTTGCTATGTGGCAGCGACGGATCAGGCGCGTGGTTCGAAAGCCTCACCTGAAGCTCCAGCCTTTCGTTGACGCGGCGACGTTGCCGGCGGCTGCGAAGTTATGTCACGACGAAGATGACGGTAAGCAGCTGAAGCTGTGTGGCCTTCTTCCGGAACAGCTGGAAGGGCCCTTCGACTCATCCAGTCTTTAGGCGCAACATGCTTCTCTTGTCTGATTAGGCTCTCTGTCGGTATGCAGGCCGCTGATGATGGTCCTTCTGGAGGCCTAGTCCCGGGCCCGAATGGTTTTAGAAGTTGGACGTTTGTACGTGCTCTCGTATTCGGCACTTGGAGCTGGCGCGTCGAAAGTGTGTGTCGGCGGGCTACGCCTGTGAAGAAGGGGGCGATGGGTGCGAGACTCGTCCGTGGTCCCCCTGGTTCGGGTCAAACGAAGAAGCGGCGATTGACGTGCCCGCACTCTTCGAACTCATGGTCCACTATCGTTTGCGGCCTAGGGATCCCGTAACAGCTCCTAGGGGATGCCAAATTCGCTTCGCCGTTGGCGGAGAAGGGCGTCGAGTATGCAATCAAGCTTGCCTACGTGAAAGTAGGAAAAACGACATGTGGGCGTGCTTACATGCTCCCTAGCTACTTTCCCGGGATGGTGCGCCGTTTCACGTGAAACATGAGTTGCTCGCACCACGGCTGGTATCTCGGCATCAGCGGAGACTGAAAGGTTCGTGGATATACGAAAAGAGCACAATCGTGCTGTCAGCGGGCAGCGGGCGCTTACGAAGCGATGTGCAATTCACCTTGATGTCGATGATGACGGTATCAGGTGCATCGGCAGAGTGCCCCCTTCCCCACGGCGGAGCTGGGGAGCGCGAAAATGGTGGGTCCTATGTTTCACGTGCAACAGTACAACAGCACGCGAGTCGTCGGCCTGAGCCAATGCGAACCGTCCGAGCGCCCTCCGTCATGGGGGCGCCGATTGCAGGCGTACGAGCAGCACTCGGCTCGTCAAGCCCTATTTGACCATCCCAGTGGTCGCCAACAGATTCCCTTGACGATGCTTACTTGAGGTTGTGACAAGTACCGCCTGCTTGCCGTACTCCGGACCATGATGAGAGCACACTTATGCGGTGCCTGATTAGCATCCGCTGGGTTCGCGGCAGCCGTACGGACACCAGGACGCAGCTCTTCCCTGTCATCTTCGCGAACCCGCGGCCAGCGGTATCGGGAAGCAGAAGTCCATCTGCCGCCATCTAACAGGAGCAGCGCCTTACGGTCCGGCTTGTTTCACGTGAAACATAAGTATGGGCGCACCTTTGCATCCCGAGACACGTCTAATCCCCAACGTGGTCGATTTGGTGCTGCTAGCGGTTCGAAGGGCAACCCAAGGGACCATCGCACACGAGAACAAAGGATCCTGATGTGCCGGACAAACAAAAAGTGGCCACTACCCGAGGGCAGTGACCACTTTCGAATGTCTCAGATAGCAATCTGAGAATCGGAATCCCTAGGAAAGGACGTCGGAGAATTCCTTTTCAAAGAACTGCTTCGGCTTCGCACCGATAACCGTGTTCTTCACTTCGCCGCCCTGGAACAGGTAAACGGCAGGAATGGACGTGATGCCGTACTCCGCGGCGATGGCGGGGTTGTCATCAACATTCACCTTCACGACATCAACCTTCTCGCTGTACTCAACGGAGATCTCGTCGAGAATCGGACCGAGCTTGCGGCACGGACCGCACCATTCCGCCCAGAAATCCACGATAACCGGCTTGTCGGAGGACAGTACGTCCGTCCCGAAGCTTGCGTCAGTTACATCTTTTGCGTTGCTCATATACCTTGTCTTTCTTTCCAATAGGGATGGGCGAAACTTATGCGGCCAGGTCTGCCAGGTAATGCTCCACGTCGATAGCGGCTACACAACCTGAGCCGGAAGCTGTGATTGCCTGCCGGTAGGTGGGGTCAACAACGTCGCCGGCAGCGAATACTCCGGGAATGCTGGTACGGGAGCTGCGCCCCTCCACGGCAATGGTTCCCTCCGGGGTCAGTGCCAAGACATCCTTCACGAGGTCGGTCCTCGGGTCGTTGCCGATAGCGACGAACACACCCGTAACGGCAAGATCGGAGACAGTTCCGTCAACCAGGTTCTTCAACTTAAGTCCGGTGACTTTGTCTTCGCCAATAACGTCATCCACAGTGCTGTTCCAGATGAAGTTGATCTTCTCATGGGCCAGCGCACGGTCCGCCATGATCTTGGAAGCCTTAAGCGAATCACGGCGGTGTACAACCGTTACCGATTTCGCGAACTTGGTCAGGAACAGCGCCTCTTCCATTGCGGAGTCTCCGCCACCGATCACCGCGATGTCCTGGTCCTTGAAAAAGAAACCGTCGCAGGTTGCACACCAGCTGACGCCGTGCCCTGAAAGGCGCTTCTCGTTCGGCAGTCCCAGTTCCCGGTATGCAGAGCCGGTGGAGAGGATAATGGCCTTGGCCCGGAAGGTCTCCCCCGTGGCGATGGTCACCGTCTTGACCGGACCTTGGAGCTCAAGTGCGGTGACATCCTCAAACTGGATCTCGGTGCCAAAGCGGGCAGCCTGCTTCTCGAAGTTCTCCATGAGGTCCGGACCCATGATGCCGTCGGGGAAGCCCGGGTAGTTCTCGACGTCAGTGGTGTTCATCAGTTCACCGCCGGCGGTTACGGAGCCAGCGAGCAGCAAGGGCTTGAGATTTGCGCGGGCCGTGTAAACGGCAGCCGTGTAACCCGCCGGACCGGAGCCGACAATGATGACATCACGCACTTCGGACGCGGTGTTTTCTTCGATGGTCACTGAACGGTGAACCTCTTCCTTATTTGACGCACCTCCCTCTGGAGGCCGGCCATATGGCACAACTGCTACTGGATGCTGGATATTCCGGCGACTGGACATGGAAGACCGCCGGTAGACGGCATCATGCCATCTCCGCCAGACGCTCTTTCCAGATTACCGTCCCACAGCAGTTCCCCATCACCGGCTGTAAAGACCGCAACCCGGAAACGTATTAAAAGCCTGCGGCCCTCCCCCATTTGATGGGGAGGGCCGCAGATGGTGAAGAGCGGACGACTACTGGACTTTGATCTCCGCCAAACGGATGCCGTAGCCGTACCGGGTCTTCGGTGCAGCGAGCCGGGGAAGGGAGTTGACCGAAACGATGACATATTCCGCTTCCACAGGCGCGGCCAACGGCATGTTGAGGTCCGTGGAAGTAAAACTGTTGGTCCCAACAGCCTTGGCACCGTCCAGGGATGGCTGGTCGTTGGTGTAAACGGTGATATTTCCGCCAGAGCCACCAAGCTGAGAGAGGGTGATGGAAGAAACAGTGGCAGGGCTCTCGAGCTTCACCACCAGCGGAACGCCCTGTGCTGCCAGGCCGCCCCAGTTGTCGGTGGCGAATTCCATGTCCGACCAGTAGCTTGCGGCATTGCCGTCGTATGCCTTCACCAGGTCGCCGTCGAACGTGGCGGCAAAGTCGAAGTTGCCCTGCCGGGTCACACTCTCAATGACGGGCGGCGCGGCAGGCGGAGCGGAGCTGGGAGCTGCGGAGGGAGCGGCCGAACCTTCCGGTGCGCTTGTGTTGGTGGCTGGAGCCGGATTATTTGCCTGGGGCTGGGAAAAGAGGCTGCCCAGATTGGTTACGGCGAACACGAGACCGGCGATAAGGACAACAGCCAGGAGTCCGCCCACCAGCCAACGCATGGACCGCGGTTCACGTTCAGGCTCGTCCCGGTCGCCGTCGTAGTCACCCGGGTCGGCAAAAGAAACTCCCGCGGCCGCGGGGGCTGCTGCCCGGGCAAAGACGGCTGATTTCTTGTTCACCGGCTGGGGCTCATCCACCGGTTCTTCGTGGTGGTTGTAGCCCTCCTGGTCCGACTGCACGTAATCGTCGTCCGACCACAGGGATACCTTGGGCTTCCCGGAGCCTGCTGCTTCGGCTGAAGTAGCGGAAGAAGCAGCACCATCGGCGCCACGGGAAGCGTCTTGAACGGGGTGCGCGGCGGTGGCGTCCGGATCAGCTTCGGGCGCAGCCGCGCCACCGCGCGCAGCCCCACTGGCACCGGAGGCAGCCGCAGCGGCAGCACCGCCAACAGCCGCAGCGCCGCCAACAGCGGCGGCCCCACGATCAGCCGAGGACCCACCGACCGCGGAGGCTCCAGACCGGCCAACCCCAGGCGATGCTGCGGGCCGGACGGGAGGCCTGGGCGGCACAACGGGTGCAGTCCGGTAAGGGTCCACCTGGCTGGGGTGTGTTTGGCCGTAATTGATGTAGCCGGCGTCGACGTGATCTTCATCGTCGTAGGGTTCCGGCTCGTGTGACCGGGGCTGGCCAAAGATTTCGCTGCCCAGGGTGTCGGTGAAAAAGGGCTCCACGTACGGAGGATTCGATGCCACCACGAGGTCCAGCAGATCAGCGGCGGATGTGTGGTTGGTGATGAGGTAGGTGGCTGCCTCAGTGACGCCGAGGTCCAGCACCTGCACGGTGCCGGGCCGTTCACCGGTGGCAACCTCGCGGGCGCTCTGGGCAACCTGCTCTGTGTTTTCGGGTCCGGCGACCAGGATGCTGACGGGCCGGTTCAGGACCTGGTCCACACCATCCAGCACCAGATCGTGGTCGTGCGAGGCCAATACGGTGGCTGTGACCTTGTAGCGGCCGCCCAGTACTGATCCGACATCGATCGGGTTGGACACGTGTTCCTCCTAGATTTTCCGGGATTGCCGGCATAGATGACGCAACCGCCGTTCAGGGACTGCCGCGCGGCCTGCCCCTGGATACAACTCCCCCTGTACCTTTTCGATCCTAGCGGATTGCGTCCGGCGCGCCGTGGACAAAGACCTCCGGAAACGGCAGGGCAGTCACTTTTTACGGGGGCGCCGCCGCTTGAAATAAGGGTTTTCGCCTGCCTTGCCCTGGAACGTGCGCCGGCCGGGCAGCGGGATCTGCTCACGGAGCAATCCGCCGCGGGCTGTCCCCGGCTGGTCCTCGCCCGGCAGGTAGCCGCCGTCGGACGTTCCCTGGCCGCCGCCGTCGTAAGAATCCGGGCGCCTGCCCACACGCTCCGGCTCGGGGCCGGCGCGGAAGGAAGCAGCATCAAACTCGCCGGAAATCCGGGGAATGAGCCCCGTGTCCACGGAGGTCGTGGCCCGTTCGGGGCGGACGGGGCGTTCTGCGGCGACCGCACCTTCCACGGAGGGCGTTCCCTCCGGAGAGGACGACGGCGGGGCCCCGCCTGCCGCCGCGGGGGCAGCGGGCCCGCCACGGCCCAGGCGGCCGAGCAGGGGGCGGAGGAGATCGCGAAGTTCAGCCACGCGGAACAGTTTGAGCAGGAAGAAGTAGACCACCAGCATCACGGGACCTACAACAATGACCGTGATCAGCGCGGTCAGCCGGTCATGCCAGGCGAAGCCATTGGGGTCGTAGCTGCCCATCAACCACAGCGCACCCGCACCGGCGATGGCGGATCCGAGGGCGGCGTAGCCCATGCGGATGTAGGAGTTGGCGATCCGGGCCCCATCAAGGTGTCCGAGGAGCCGGCGCAGGAAGTACGCGCTGATGACCACGGACAGGATGTTGCCCACCATGTAGAGGACCGCGATGGCGTAGATGATCTGGTTGACCGGCAGGAACTGGATCGCAAAGGCACCGGCAACGTAAACCACCGCGAGCAGCAGCTGGATGTAGAAGGGGGTACGTGCGTCCTCGTTGGCGTAAAACACCCGGGACATCATGAAGTTTGCGCTCATGAACGGTGTGCTGAGCGCCAGGATGGTGAGCGTCTGCGCCAGCATCACGCCGTCCTGCTTGTCCCCGCCGGAGAAGAACATGCCCAGCGGGCCGGCGAGGGCGAACAGGGCCAGGGCACCGAAAACGGTGGCAACGGCCATGGTGCGCAGCCCGTGTGAAAGGGCATCCCGCAGCTCGTCCCGGTTGCCGTCCTGAGAGGCCCTGGTCATCCGGTTGAACAGCACCGTGGCCAGGGACAGCGCAATGATGGAGTGCGGCAGCAGGTACAGCTGGCTGGCCACTTCCAGCACGGCGTTGCCCGGCAGCATCTCCGCGGCCGGGTTGCCCGCTTCCTGCAGCCGGAGGCGTTCCGCGCCGGGGATGGTGGCGATGCGCATGACATACAGGAACGCGAGCTGCCCGACGGCGGCAGTCAGCAGGGTCCAGACGCTCAGCTTGGCTGCCTGGCCCAGTCCCACGCCGCGCCAGCCAAAGCGCGGCCGGAGTCCCAGCCGGAGCCGGAATACGGGTATCAGGAGGATGGCCGTCTGGGAGATGACGCCGATGGTGGAGAAGCCGGCCACGAACAGTGTTTGCGTCTCACCCCAGTTCTCCAGGGTGTGCGGACTGAGCTCGTTGGTGCCGAAGATCCAGATGAACATTCCGAGGCCGGCGATGGCCACGAGGTTGTTGAGGATGGGCGCCCACATGGCAGGACCAAAGGCGCCGTTGGCGTTGAGGACCTGGGTCAGGAGGGCATAGAGGCCGTAAAAGAAGATCTGCGGCAGGCACCAGAAAGCGAACGTTACAGCCAGGGCCTTTTGCTGCGGGGTGTATCCCTGCGTGGTGAGTTCAATGACCGCCGGGGCTGCCAGGGTGACCAGCGCCGTTAGGCCCAGCAGGAGCAGGACAGCAAGCGTCAGCAGCCTGCTGATGTAGTCCGCTCCCCTGTCCGGAGCCTTGCTGGCCTTGATGATCTGCGGCACCAGGACTGCGTTGAACACGCCGCCGGCCACCAGCAGGAAGATCAGGTTGGGCAGGTTGTTGGCGTTGATGAACGTGTCATTGACCGTGGAGCCAAGCCCCAGCGCCGTGCCCAGCATCCAGGTCTTGCCGAACCCCAGGAACCGCGACACGAGCGTGCCGGCGGCCATGATGGCGCTGGAACGGGTTTCGCTGGCGCCGACGGCTACTGGACCGGTGTCCGGGCCTGCCGGTTCCATGGGTACACCCTCGGGAACCGCATCGCCGGGCCGGCCGGGTTTATCGGAAGGAAAATTGGAAGCTGACATCGAGTTCATCGTCTCACCCGGACGCCGCTATCGCCGCAACGCCGGCACGGGCAGTGCGGCGCTACAGGTGTCCGGGCAGGACTTCGCGGGCAAGGTCGGCGATGCGCCGCTCATTCGGAAAGGACAGTTTCCGGGCCAGCTCCTGGATAGGCACCCATGCCACGTCCACGGCTTCCTGGTCGGGATCGTTTTCGATGGTCAGCTCACCGCCGGTGGCGCGCAGGAGGTAGTGGTGGACCGTTTTGTGGACCCGGTGGCCGCTGACGGTAAACCAGTAGTCGATGCTGCCCAGCGGGGCGAGGATGCTGCCCTCGATGCCGGTTTCCTCGGCGATCTCCCGGACCGCCGCTTCCTCGTTGTTTTCCTTGCCCTCCGGATGGCCCTTGGGCAGGCACCATTCAAGGCGTCCGCCCCTGTTAAGGCGGGCGATGATCGCAACCCTCAACTCGGCGTCGGACGTGTCCACCACCACGCCGCCGGCGGAGACTTCCTCCACCGTCGGCAGTGAAGCCGGCGCCGAATGCTGGGCAGGCGCAACGTGCGCACCGATTGCCGACGGCAATGGTGCGTTCGTCCTCCTGCCTGGAGCGCTCGGTACTGGATGGGCCATGGAGTCCACTCTAACGACTGTTGCCCGCTCGTGATGACCGGAACATGACACCAACATGGACGGCATATGACGCAGTTTCCCGGCGGCGGACCGAATCCACGGGATCTTGACGCTTTTTTGGCCTGCCGGGCGGCAGGTTTCTGCCAAGCTTAAGTAACTATGGCGCACGCACATCACAAGACTGATTCCCACACCGTCGATTTCCAGGTGGACCCGGTGGTCCTGGAGCTCGGCCAGCGCTTTGTGGACGCCGGCCACGAACTGTCCCTGGTGGGCGGGCCGGTGCGGGACCTGTTCCTGGGGCGGACCTCCCCCGACCTGGACTTCACCACGGACGCCACCCCGGACCAGACCGTGGCCCTCATCAAGAAGTGGGCTGACAATTTCTGGGAGATCGGGCGCGCCTTCGGAACCATCGGCATGCGCAAGGACGGATTCCAGATTGAGATCACCACCTACCGGGCGGAGGCGTACGATCCCGAATCCCGCAAACCTTTGGTGGCATTCGGTTCATCCCTGACCGACGACCTGTTGCGGCGGGACTTCACCATCAATGCCATGGCCTTGAAACTGCCCGCCATGGAGCTCGTGGACCCCTTTGGGGGCGTCCGCGACCTGCACGCCTCCGTGCTGGCCACCCCGGGATCGCCCGAGGCGTCCTTCTCCGATGACCCGCTGAGGATGATGCGGGCCGCCAGGTTCGCGGCGCAGCTGGGCGTGTCAGTTTCCGACGACGTCCGGGAAGCCATGACCCGCATGGCCGAACGCATCACCATCATTTCCGCCGAGCGGGTGCGCGACGAACTGGTCAAGCTCATCTGCGGGGCACAGCCCCGGGTCGGCGTGGACCTGCTGGTGGACACGGGCCTCGCCGAGTTCGTGCTGCCCGAAGTTTCCGCCCTCCGCCTTGAGTCCGACGAGCACCACCGCCACAAGGATGTCTACCAGCACTCCCTGCAGGTGCTGGAACAGGCAGCGGAGCTGGAGACGGACGGTGACGGCCCGGTGCCCGGGCCCGACTTTGTGCTGCGGTTCGCGGCATTGATGCACGACGTCGGCAAGCCGGCGACGCGGCGCTTCGAACCTGGCGGGGCGGTCAGCTTCCGCCACCACGACATGGTGGGGGCAAAGCTCACCACCAAACGCATGAAGGCCCTGCGTTTCGACAACGACACCACCAAGGCCGTGGCCCGGCTGGTGGAGCTGCATATGCGTTTCTACGGCTACGGCGACGCCGGCTGGAGCGATTCGGCGGTCCGCCGCTACGTCACAGACGCCGGGCCCCTGCTGGAACGCCTGCACCGGCTCACCCGCTCAGACGTCACCACACGGAACCAGAGGAAGGCCGAGCGTCTGGCCTTTGCCTACGACGACCTTGAAGACCGCATCGCCGCATTGCGGGAGCAGGAGTCCCTGGATGCTGTGCGGCCGGACCTGGACGGCGCCCGGATCATGGCACTGCTCAGCCTCAAGCCCGGACCCGTGGTGGGCAGGGCGTACAAGTTCCTGCTCAATGAGCGGATGGAACACGGTCCCCTGCCTGTCGAGGACGCGGAGGCACGGCTGCTCCGCTGGTGGGCCGAACAGCCCGAATCAGCTCCTGCCGCAGCGGAGGCCGGAAAGTCTCCCGCCGCCGTCGAACCTTCCCCGTCTGAGGAGACCAAGTGACCGATCCCGCCCTTGCCCCCCGCCCCCAGCTCTGGATCCTCCGGCACGGCGAGACCGAGTGGTCCAAGAGCGGCCAGTACACCGGGCTCACGGACCTCCCGCTCACGGTCGAAGGCGAACAGCAGGCTGTGGAAGCCCGTAAAGTGCTCGACGCCGTCGACTTCGACCTGGTGCTCACCTCGCCGCTGCGGCGTGCCCGGCGGACCGCGGAACTGGCGGGATTTCCGGACGCGCAGCACGAACCGCTGGCAGTGGAGTGGAACTACGGCGACTACGAAGGCATCAGCTCGGACCTGATCCGCAAGGACAACCCCGACTACCTCATCTGGACGCACGGTGTTCCCAACGGCGAGACGCTGGACGAGGTTGCGGCCAGGGCGGATAAGATCATTGGCCGGGTCCTGGAATCGGGAATGGACAATGTGCTGATCGTTGCACACGGCCACTTCTCGCGGATCCTCACGGCACGGTGGCTGGAACTGGCCCCCACAGAGGGCAGGCACTTCATCCTGGGGACCGCAAAAGTCTGCACACTGGGGTGGGATAAGAGGACGCCCGCAATTGTCCGCTGGGGCCTTTAATTCCCTTTTTGTAAATTAGGGTTGCTGAATTCCCCAAAAGCAGTAGTCACCGGAAGAATCCTGGTGTACTTTTATTCCTGACCCCAGAGCCAACTGCCGGGGTCAGCGCCCCGGTTGCACGCTTTGTCTGCAGCGAACAGCGGAAAAGGAGGTTGGGAGAAATGATGACTTTGACTGGCGGACGGAAGACCACCATCACCGCGCACCCGGCCCCCGCGCACAATGCGCACCTGTTCGGGGGCCAGCCAGGCTGCTGACGCCTGCCCTTGTCCTCCGTCCCCTGGTGGGGCGGCAAGGTATTCACGGTATATCCGGCGGAATTTCGCGTCCCTAGGCCTGTCTCCCCTTTCTGGGTGGCGTGCAGCTGGCGGCGGTTCCGGGCATTTCCTGTGAGCGCGGACTCCCGCATCCCATAATTCGGAACCAGTTTTCCGATGTGTCTCGGTCGCCTGCCGGAAATCCCGTTTCCGCCAAAATACCCTCGATTAGTTCGGCAATTTGTAGCGCAATTATGTGGGCGCTAATTCCTTTTCAACGCGGCCTTATTTTGTTATGCCCATTTATAAGGCTGGCTGTCACCCCGTAGGGAGGTGAGAACCAATGATCCGAAAACTCCGGAAGTTCCTGTTCACTGCGCCACGGCGGACCAGGAGCAGGATGCTGTTCAACCAAGACCTCTTGGAGCGGCAGCGGAATGACGTATTTGTCCTGATGCACCAACAGATGAGCGGGCTGCGCTGACATGTACGGCCGGCACTGATATTCCTGCCGCATGTGCGGCGGGACCTTTGCGGCCGGGACTTTCAGGAGCAGGTGAAGGAGATCAGGACCAGCCGCTGGAAGGGCTGGTTGCCGGTCTCCCGGCACTGCGCAGCGGTGAAAGCGGAGAGGTCGCTGGGGGCGGCATTTCCGAGCCCGACAAACAGCACTTCGCCGCGGCCGGACAGTTCAGCGGCGGTGACGGGGGCATCGAGGCCCCACAACGTCCCGGACTCTGCCGGCGTTTCCTCCAGGGACAGGTCCTGGACGCCGTCGAAACGTTCCGGATAGGCAAGCACCATGTCACGGAGGTACGGCTCGCCGAACACCATGGCGGCGGGTTGCGGCGCCTGCTGATCCAGCAGCGCCGCAATCCGGCGTTCGGTATCGGCCGGCTCATTCACCAGGCTCTTGAGTGTGAGCTGCGGGACCAGGCTGCAGCAGATAACTCCAGCTACCACCATGGGACGGAGCCATGTGTGCTTGGCGGGAAGCCTGGAAATCCCCAGTCCTACCAGCAGGGCAAACGCAGGGGCGGTGAACGTCAGGTACCGGGCGACGTAGACGGGCTGGGCCACGACGCTGACCAGCAGGAGCCCGGCAACGGGGACTGCTACGCCTGCCAAGCACAGGACCAGAAGGGGACGCAGGGCAGTGCTGCGCCGGGCGGACCAAAGGCCCCACGCCAGCAAGCCAATCTCCACCACGCCGAGGAGCACCACAAACGCCAGAACCCATTGCGGAGGCATGTTCCCGGTGGGACGGTCGTCGCCGTAAAAGTACTGTTTGACGGCCGCGGTCATCAGGTTCTGCAGCAGGGAACGGTTCTGGATCCAGTCCACCTGTGCCTTTTGCCCCAGGGCGTAGATCAGGAACGGCAGCACACAAGCCCCGGCCGCGGAGCAGGCCACCAAAGTGGCCAGCATCCGGCGCCGGAGTATGACCGCTGCGGCTGCGTGCGCCGCGACGGCCAAGCCGAAGAACATGAACATCCATACGCCCACCACTGCGCACAGAGCATAGAGGACCCAGTCGAGGATCCGGTTGGACTCCCATGCCCGGAGCAGCAAGAGGGTGAGGGCCACGGCCAGCACGGCGGTGAAAGCAGACTGCCGGGCCTCGGTTCCGGCCCACACCATGCGGGGAAGGACGGCCAGCACCAGGCCGGCGGCAAAACCCAGGGATTCGGACCCCAGTTTCCGCCCGATGAGGGCCGTCCCGGCGCAGGCAAGCCCCACCGCAAACGCCGACGGCATCCTCATGGAAATTTCCGAGAAACCAAAGACGGACGTCCAGAAATGCATGATCAGGTAGTAGAGGCCGTGAACCGCGTCCACCGACTGCAGCAGCAGAAGCAGCTCTCCCGGAGACCGGCCGGCCGCGGAAATGGTGGCGATCTCATCATCCCAGAACGAGGGAATCCACGATCCTATGAACGCCGCGAAGAAGCCCAGCAGGCCCAGGGACACCGGCATCCACCACTGCGCAGCAGCCGGGCCCGGCACTCCGGCCAGTCGGGAGCGTCGTCCGGCAGCATGGCCGCTGACCCTTTGGCTCTCCACCTATAACCCCCTGAAGACTGCTGGTTCCCTGCGGCAAGCAGCCGTACATTCGTTCACGATTGGAAGGACAATTGCCGGCAAAATACTGCCCGGCACACCTTGCGACGATACAGGCCCTTCCGGCGTTAAACCTCATCCTGCAGCCACACGGGTAAGCTCAACTCCATGGAGGAGACCCAGCCCCCGGGGCGCCGAGGACGGTCCCGACTGGTGGTTCCCAGCCGCAGCGACATGCTGCTGAGGAACTTCACGGAAGTCATTGGCGGTCCGCTGGGCCGCAGATCGGACCCCGGCGTTATTTCACCCGGGATATTCACCGTGGAACGGGTCCTGATCCTCCTCACCCTTGCCGCCGCGCTCGTCGGCGTCCTGCTTAAAGGCTATTGCCGCGCCCATGGCTGGGAGTCCCCCACCCAGTTCTACGCCACCTGCTATTCGGATTTTCCCGAGCTTTTCTCACACCGCGGTCTGGCTGAGGGAGGCTTCCCCATCCTCACCAATCAGTTCGAATATCCCGTCCTCATAGGACTGATCGCCGGGCTGACGGCGTGGCTGGTCCCGGGAACCGGCGTGACGGACGGACGGGTCCTGGCGTATTTCGACATCAACGCGGCACTGTTGGCAGGGGCGGCCATGATCGCCGTCCTGGCAACAGCGAGGATGTCAGCCCGCCGGCCCTGGGACGCAGCGATGGTGGCCCTGGCCCCGGGGATCATTCTCGCCGGCACCGTGAACTGGGACCTGTGGACGGTTTGCCTGCTCGCTGTGGCCATGTACTTTTTCGCCCAGCAGCGGCTGGTGCCGGCCGGGATCCTGATCGGACTCGCCACGGCCACCAACCTGTACCCGTTGCTGCTCCTGGCAGCCATCCTGCTGCTCGCCCTTCGCACCGGCCGGCTGCGCGCCCTGCTGGTCACGGGCGGGGCGGCGGCAGGCAGCTGGATTGCAGTGAACCTGCCGTTCGCGGCCACAAACTTTGACGGCTGGGCCCACTATTTCCGGTACACGGCTGACCGCGATGCGGGCTACAGTTCGCCCTGGTTCGCCTACAACCTGGTGGCCGGCAGGCTGCGCTGGCCAGAGCTGAGTCCGGCCGCTGTGGACCTGCTCTCGCCCGCACTCCTGGTGGTGGCATGTGCCGCCATTGCCGTTATTGTCCTCAGCGCTCCCCGGCGGCCCCGCCTTGCCCAGGTGGCCTTTCTTCTGGTGGGCGCCCTCATCCTCACCAACAAGGCGTATTCCCCGCAGTTTGTGGTGTGGCTGATCCCGCTCCTGGCGCTGGCGCGGCCCCGGTGGCGCGATTTCCTGGTCTGGCAGGGAATTGAGGGCCTGCATTGGGCCGCCGTGTGGATGTACCTTGGACAGGTGACCAGCGCAGGCTCCTCCCAGCACAACCTGGATATGCCCTACTACGTCCTCGCCGTGGCTGCCCACATGTTTGCGGTGGCCTATCTCATGGCCCGCGTTACGTGGGACATTTATGACCCGAATTATGATCCCATCCGGCGCCACCACACCGATGATCCCCATGGCGGGCCCTTTGCCGGCGCGCCGGACCGGATTCGGTTGAGCCTGCGCCGGCCGGCGGATTCACTCCTGCCCTGGAAGGAACCTTCGAATGCCTGATGTTGTGGTGGTGGGAGCCGGCCCCAACGGGCTGGCGGCAGCGGCAGTCATGGCCCGCGCCGGACTTTCGGTGGAGGTCTTCGAGGCAGCCGCTTCCATCGGCGGCGGGACACGCACCACCGAACTGATGCAGCCCGGCCACTTCCACGACGTGTGCTCGGCTGTCCATCCGATGGCCCTCGCCTCGCCCTTCTTCCGGGCATTCGAACTGGCCCGCCGGGTGGAAATGGTCACCCCGGAGATCTCCTACGGTTCGCCGCTGGACGGCGGACGCGCCGCCCTGGCCTACCGGTCCCTCGACCGGACGGCAGCGGAACTCGGGCGGGACGGCGCCGCCTATCGCAGACTCATGGCGCCCCTGGTCCGGAACGTGGACGGGATCATGGACTTCACACAGAACCAGCTCTTCCGGATTCCGCGCAACCCTGCAGCCGCCGGTATTTTTGGGCTGCGGACCATGGAACAGGGAACGGGGGCCTGGAACGCCAGGTTCCGCGAGGAGTACGCTCCCGCCCTGCTCACCGGCGTTGCCGCCCACGCCATCTCCCGCCAGCCCTCCCTCGCCGGCGCCGGTGCCGGACTCATGCTGGGCGCCCTCGGGCATGCACAGGGATGGCCCATCCCGTTGGGAGGCTCCGTTTCGATCGCTGCCGCACTTGCCGAGGATTTTAAGGCGCACGGGGGCGCCATCCATACGAACGCTCCGATAGACAGGCTTGCAGACCTTCCTCCTGCCAAGGCCACGCTGCTCAACGTTTCGCCGCGCGGACTGGTCGCCATGGCCGGCCAGTCGCTGCCTGACGGCTACCGGCGGGCCTTGGAGTCATTCCGCTACGGAAACGGCTCGTGCAAGGTGGACTTCATCCTGTCCGGGCCCGTGCCCTGGCAGGCGCCCGAACTGGCCGACGCCGGCACGGTCCATGTAGGCGGTACCAGGAGGGAGCTGGCCCATTCAGAGAATGAGGTCAATGCGGGCCGTCATCCGGAACGGCCGTACGTCCTGGTGGCACAGCCCTCGCGGTTCGACGCCGGCCGGGCGCCGGAAGGACGCCACACAGTGTGGACCTACTGCCACGTTCCGGCAGGTTCAACCAAGGACATGACCGAGGCCATCACCGCGCAGCTGGAGCGCTACGCGCCGGGCTTCCGCGACCTCATAGTGCAGACGAATGCGGTCACCGCCGCTGGATTGGCCGAATACAACCGGAACTACATCGGCGGTGATTTCAGCGTGGGGACCATGGACTTGCGGGGCCTGGTCCAAAGGCCGGTGGTTTCCCGTGCCCCATGGCGCACCCCCTTGCACGGCGTGTACCTATGTTCGTCCTCCACTCCGCCGGGTCCGGGGGTCACCGGAATGCCCGGACTACACGCCGCGACACATGCCCTTAAGGACATATTCGGGATGGGAGTGCCGGCGCTGGGAATGTCGGCTTCGCGAGGAAAGTGAGCCGAAAGGCACCCGTCGCCATGTGGGCAAAAGGAGTGGCGAAACCGGGGCATAATGGCGCGATGGGGAAAAAAACAAAACTTTCGGCAGCCGTAGCTGCGCTCATTCTCGGAACATCGCTGGTGGCGTGCGACGACGGCCGCAGTGGTGCCGAGGCGGCAGCCTCACAGCTGGCCACCGCCGTTTCGGGCCTGGATATCGCGTCGGTGGAGTTCGACGGCAAGGATGCCGGAGCTGCCAACGACCAGCTCAAGACCGTTTTTGCTGCCCTTGATCCGCAAAAGCCCACTGTCGAAGCCGGCGAACTCACCCTGGACGGCGACAACGCGTCGTCGCCCCTGAACTACACCTGGTCCTTCGGTGACGCGCAGTGGAAGTACACGGTGTCGGCCAAATTCAAGAAGTCCGGCGACAAGTGGCTCACGGTCTGGGAGCCAGCCCTCCTGGTTCCGGGCCTCGCGGATTCCGAAATCCTGACCAAGGGCGCACAGTCGCCGCAGCGCGCCGACATCCTCGGTGCCGGCGACGTCCCACTGGTCACGTACCGCCCCGTGGTGAACGTAGGTATCGACAAGCCGCAGCTGGGTGCCGCCGACCCTGCCGATTCAGCCGGAAAACTGGCCGCTTTGGTGGGTGTCGATCCCGCCGGATATGTGGAGCAGGTCAAGGCATCCGGTGCCTCGGCCTTCGTGCCGGCAATCACCCTGCGTGAAGAGGGCCGGACCATCACGAATGAGCAGATTGCCGCCATCCCGGGCGCGCGGGCCATTCCAGCCTCCATGCCGCTGGCGCCCAGCCGGACTTTTGCCCGCGCTGTGCTCGGCTCCGTTGGCGAGGCGACCGCTGAGCAGATCGAAGCCTCGGAAGGAGCGCTGACGCCGGGCGATGTGACGGGCATCGGCGGCCTGCAGCAACAGTACGACGAGCAGCTGAGGGGTACGGACGCCGTCGTCATCCGCGCCCAGCGTGCAGACCTGACCCGCGAACAGATCCAGTCGTCAGCCACCGACCCCAGGCGCGTGCTTTTTGAGGTGGCGCCGACGCCGGGGACGCCCCTGAAGACCACGCTGGACCCGGGGCTGCAGACGCTCGCCGAAAGCACCCTGGAAAAAGTGGGTCCCGCCTCCGCCATTGTGGCCCTGCGCCCCTCCACCGGGGCGGTCCTGGCGGCCGCCTCCGGGCCGGGCAGCAACGGCTACAACACGGCAATGCTGGGGCAGTACGCCCCGGGCTCGATCTTCAAAATGGTGGACTCGCTGGCGATGTTCCGCAACGGCCTCACTCCCGAATCCAAGGTTGAATGCACGCCTACCCTCACGGTGGACGGGCGGACGTTCAAGAATGCGGAGGGGTATCCCGAGGGTTCCCTCGGTTCCGTCACCCTCCGCGATGCCTTCGCGCATTCCTGCAACACCGCCTTCATTGCCGCGCGTGACAAGGTGTCTCAGGGGCAGCTCGAAGCGGCAGCCATGGCCATGGGCCTCGCCGTGGAGGCACCGGCACTTGGGGCGGAGGCATTCCTCGGTTCCGTCCCCGCCGAAGCAGCCGGAACCGAGCATGCCGCCTCCATGATCGGCCAGGGCAAGGTGCTTCTGTCACCGTTGGCGGCGGCGATGATGGCCGGTTCCGTGGCCAAGGGGGCGCCTGTCTCGCCGCAGCTGGTCCTGAACCCCGACGGCGGTGCTGCCGCTGCCGGGACCACCAGCGGTTCCACAGCTCCGGCCGCCCAGCCGTCTGCGACGGCGACAGCTGAAGCACCCTCGACGGCGTCCGGCCAGCCGATCACGGCGGCCGAGGCCGCTTCCCTCGCGGACATGATGCGCGCCGTCGTCACCTCCGGACACGCCGGGTTCCTCTCGTCCGTTCCGGGTGAGCCCGTGGGCGCCAAGACCGGCACCGCCGAGTTCGGCAAAGAGAATCCGCCCAAGACCCACGCCTGGATTGTGGCCGTGCACGGAGACCTTGCCGTGGCCGTCTTCGTGGAGGACGGCGGACTGGGAGCAACAACATCCGGGCCGCTGCTGAAGGAGTTCCTCACCGCCGCCGGCTGACCTTCAACCCGACGGGCCGCGTGGGAAGATGGACTGCGTGGCCCATATTGACGTTTCCGGTATCGATTACTTTCTCTCTGACGGCACGCAGCTGCTGAACGGGGTGACCTTCAAGGTTCCGGATGGCACCAAGACGGCGCTGATCGGACCCAACGGGACGGGAAAAACCACTCTTTTCCGGATCATCGCCGGCGACCTCACCCCGGACGAGGGCGTCATTGGACGGTCCGGAAACATGGGCATCATGCGCCAGTTCGTGGGCCAGGTCCGGGACGAATCCACCGTGCGTGACCTGCTCGTGTCCGCAGCACCGCCTGCCTTGGCTGCCGCCGCCCGCGAGGTTGACGAGGCCGAACTGGCCATGATCGAGCACGACGACGAACCCACCCAGATGCGCTACGCGCAGGCCATCGTGGATTGGGGAGACGCCGGAGGCTATGACGTCGAGACCGTCTGGGACGAAGTGTGCATGGCGGCGCTGGGACTCCCCTTTGACCGCGCGCAGCACCGCCCGGCGTCGAGCCTCTCCGGCGGTGAGCAAAAGCGCCTGGTCCTGGAGGCACTTTTCGCCGGACCGGACGACCTCCTGCTGCTGGACGAACCGGACAACTACCTGGACGTGCCGGGTAAGCGCTGGCTTGAGGACAAGCTCAACGAGTCCAGGAAAACCGTCTTCTTCATCAGCCACGACCGTGAACTGCTGAACAACGCCGCCGGGCGCATCGTGACCCTGGAGCCCGGAATCAACGGCGCTGCGGCGTGGATCCACGGCGGCGGATTCGGCTCCTATGTGGAGGCGCGGGCGGACCGGAACGCCCGTTTCGAGGAGCTCCGCAAACGCTGGGACGAGGAGCACGTCAAGCTCAAGGAACTCGTCAACATGTACAAGAACAAAGCCGCCTTCCGCTCGGACATGGCCAACCGCTACCACGCAGCCCAGACCCGCCTCGCGAAGTTCCTCGAGGCGGGCCCGCCCGAGGCGCTGCCCATTGAGCAGAACGTGCACATGCGGCTCAAGGGCGGCAGGACTGCCAAACGCGCCATCGTGGCCGAACGGCTGGAACTGACCGGGCTCATGAAGCCGTTCTCCACGGAAGTCTGGTTCGGCGACCGCGTGGGCGTCCTCGGTTCCAACGGCTCGGGCAAAAGCCACTTCCTCCGCCTGCTGGCCACCGGGGGTACCGACCCCGAGCGCGAGCACCTGCCGGTATCTGACGTCGAGATCGCCGAAGTTCCCCACGAGGGCACGGTAAAACTCGGGGCCCGCATCCGGCCGGGATTCTTTGCCCAGACCCACGTGCGCCCGGATCTCCTGGGCAAGACACTGCTCGAGATCCTGCACCGCGGCGACGAGCACCGTTCCGGTCTTGGCCGTGAGGCCGCCGCCGGGGCGTTGGACGGTTACGGGCTGGCAGGACAGTCGGAGCAGAAGTACGAGTCCCTCTCCGGCGGCCAGCAGGCACGGTTCCAGATCCTGCTGCTGCAGCTCAGCGGAGCCACGCTGCTCCTGCTGGACGAGCCCACGGACAACCTGGACCTGCACTCCGCGGAGGCATTGGAGCGGGCCATCGACCACTTCGAGGGGACGGTCCTGGCGGTCACGCACGACCGCTGGTTCGCCCGCACGTTCGACCGCTTCCTGGTGTTCGGCTCCGATGGGAAAGTGTACGAATCGGACGAGCCGGTCTGGGATGAGCAACGGGTGGTGCGCGCCCGCTAACCCCGGACGCTCTATCACCTTTCGCGGGTTTTTCCGCGACGCTCCATCACCTTTCGCGGGTTTTTCCGCGACGCTCCATCACCTCTCGCGGTTTTGTACCGACACCGGCCTTACACGCAGTCATGATTGAATAATCATTCATTGCTAGCATTTGATCATGAAGACGGACGAGCGGCATCGCACCATTGCAGAAATGCTGCGCAAACGATCCGAGGTCAGCGTGGATGAGCTGATCCTCGCCTGTGATGCGTCCGGGGCGACGATCCGGCGCGACCTTGAAGTCCTGGCCGCCAACGGTGTCCTGCGGCGCATCCACGGCGGAGCCAGGAGCCTCATAGCCCACGGCGGGCACCCGGGTTACGGTCAGCGTGAGCTGGAGGACCAGGACGTCAAGAAGCGGATTGCAACGGCCGTTGCCAAGCTTTTGCGGGACGGTGAACACCTATGGCTGGACAGCGGCAGTACGGCCACGGAGGTGGCACGCGCCGTGGCTGGCAGGGACCTGACGCTGATGCCCATGTCTCTACGATCGCTCAATGCTGCAGCCGGTGAGGAAGGCGGTGCCGGTGTCCGCCCATCGCTCCTTTTGCCCGGCGGAAACCTGGTCCCCGGGGAACTGTGCTTCCGCGGCCCGCTGGCAGAGTCAAACATCCGGTCCCTGCGTTTTGACACCGCCGTTGTTACGCCCTGCGCGGTGGACTTCAAGGACGGCCTGCTTGCGCACGACCTGGAGGATGCGGCGGTAAAGCGCGCAGGCCTCGAAGCCGGCGCACGTGTGGTGCTCGCAGCCGCTGCGGCCAAGTGGCGCGCGCAAGCAAGGGTACTTGTGGCAAGCCTGGAGCGGGTAGATGTAATGGTGACGGACAAAGATTTCAGCGCCGAAGAGCGCGCACAACTCGATAAATACTCAGTGGAAGTAGTGAATGTATGAGCCTGAATACCGGCACGGCACATGAAGCGGGATTAAAGGCAGCAGCGGTGGCCACATTCGTGGTCTTTGGCATCAACGGTTTGGTCTTTGCGAGCTGGGCTGCACGAATTCCGGCAGTCACCGAAACGCTGCAGATCACCTCGGGCCAGATGGGGACGCTCCTGCTGTGCACCGCCGTCGGCTCACTGCTCGCGCTGCCCACGGCTGGCCTGGTGGTGGGCCGGCTGGGAACGGCCAATACTGTCCGTTTAGGCGGGCTGCTGGCCGCCGCAGCGGGTACCGGCATCGCCCTGTCACTGGCCGTCGCATCGATTCCCGGCACGGCCGTCTCCCTGTTCTTCTTCGGCATCGCCATCGGCCTGTGGGATGTGTCCCAGAACATTGAGGGGGCCGACGTTGAACACAAAATGCGCCGCACCATCATGCCGCAGTTCCACGCAGCATTCAGCGGCGGCGCCTTCGTGGGCGCGCTTATCGGCGCGGGACTTTCTAACCTGGGCGTGGACCTTCCCGTGCATCTGCTGGTCATCGTCGGCATCGTCGTTGTGGTCACCATGATCGCTCCCCGCTACTTCCTGCCACACATCCCAACTGCCACCCCCGCCGGCGAAGCGAAGCCCGCCAAGGGACCCTCCGCATGGCGGGACAGCCGCACCCTGCTCATCGGTGTTGTGGTCCTGGGGGCGACCCTGACAGAAGGCGCCGGAAACGACTGGATTGCGAAAGCATCGGTCGACGGACTCGGAACCTCAGAGTCAACCGGTGCACTGATGTTTGCCCTCTTCGTCCTGGCCATGACAGCCATGCGGTTCTTCGGCGGCCAGGTCATCGACAAGTACGGCCGCGTTGCCGTGCTGCGGGCCAGCATGGCCGC
>NZ_JARHXQ010000067.1:0-2868 GCF_029222765.1 Arthrobacter sp. Cr_A7
ATGATCCGCGCGTGCAGCCAGGACACGTTCCCGGCAGCCAGCGCATTCATGGCCGGCGGCAGCGCGCACAACTGCCGAGACTGGCGGACGAACGCCCCGGCGGCCCCCGAACCGATGGTCAGGACAGCGGCGATCTCCTCCACGACGGACATCTCAGCAAAAACCCGGTCCTGCAGGGAAGCAGTGGGCGGGGTCATGGCCTCCTGCAGTTCGAGGGCCTCGGCGGCATCCCGGGCCTTGATCGCTGCGACCTGCGCCTCCAGCCGGGAAACGAGGCCCATCCGTTTCAGCCGGATCTCGTACTGCCGTTCCAGCACATCAACCCCGGCGCTCCCGTCAACGACGGTGGCCGCCTTCATACCTTCTTCTTCAAGGAACAGCGCGTTGACGGCAGCCATAGTGGCAAAAACACCCTCCAATGGTGCTGCTATCACTGTGCTGTTTCCCATATCTAAATCATCGTGGGAGGGTACGACATTCTTTGGTACGTTGCCCAGTCAGGGCGAGATGGCGCGTCAAGCCAGCCTGCCGCCGTCGTAACCCTTAAAGCCCGCCCGCACTCCAATAGTCAGCTTGCTTATTACTTTCACCTTTCCTAGGCTGGAAACCGTCAGGCAAACAACTCTCGAAGCGGTAGTCCGCGCCCTGAAGCAGACGCGCTGCACGCCGCTTCACACGAGGAGGAAAAATGTCAGAACACAGCATCACAGGCAAGAAGGTCGCATTCCTGCTGACGGACGGCGTGGAGCAGGTTGAGCTGACCAGCCCCTGGCAGGCGGTAAAGGAAGCCGGCGGCGTGCCCACGCTCGTGGCCCCCAAGGCCGGCAAGCTGCAGGGCTACAACGGCACGGAAAAGGGCGACACCTTCGACGTCGACCTCACCGTCGCAGAAGCCAACGCCTCCGACTACGACGCGCTGGTCCTGCCCGGCGGCGTCGTCAACGCGGACCACCTCCGCGTGGACAAAGACGCGCAGGGCTTCACGCGAAGCTTCTTCGAACAGCACAAACCGGTCGCCTCGATCTGCCACGGACCGTGGCTGCTCATCGACGCCGGCGTGGTGCGGGGCCGCAATGTCACGTCCTACCACACGCTCGAAACGGACCTCAGGAACGCCGGCGCCAACTGGACGGACCAGGAAGTAGTGGTTGACCAGGGCCTGGTCACCAGCCGGAACCCGGACGATCTTCCCGCGTTCAACAGCAAGCTGGTGGAGGAAATCTCCGAAGGCGAGCACGCAGGCCAGACCGCCTGACACCTGTTGTTCCCTCAGGGTTTGAAAAAAGATCCCGCGCGGAGGAATTACTCCAGCCGGTAGAGTGTTGCCATCTGCAGCGGCCATGTTCGCGCACCAGACTCATTACTCTCCCTGAGGGAACACTCATGTCTACCGAAGTCTCTCCGCCCGCCAACGGCCAGTCCGTCAACACCGAAGGAATCAAGCCCGCCGCGCCGGAGAAGATGTCCCGCGAGTCCGTCACCATCATCACCACCCTGTTGGTGGCGACGTTTGTGGTGATCCTCAACGAGACCATCATGAACGTAGCCCTCCAGCGGCTCATGGTGGACCTCCAGGTGGACGCACCCACGGTCCAGTGGCTTTCCACCGGCTTCATGCTGACCATGGCAGTGGTCATTCCCACCACCGGCTTCATCCTCCAGAGCCTGTCCACCCGTGCCGTCTTCATGCTGGCCATGGGGCTCTTCGCCGGCGGCACCGCACTGGCCGCCGTGGCTCCCGGATTCGAGATCCTGCTGCTGGCCCGCATCATCCAGGCGGGCGGCACGGCCATCATGCTGCCGCTGTTGATGACCACCATCCTCACGCTGGTCCCGATCGCCAAGCGCGGGGCCGTGATGGGCAACGTCAGCATCGCCATCTCGGTGGCCCCGGCCATGGGACCCACCGTTTCAGGCCTGATCCTGGAGCACTTCACCTGGCGGTTCATGTTCGTGTTCGTCCTGCCCGTCGCCCTCGCGGCGCTGGCCATCGGTGCGAAGTACCTCACCAACGTGGGCGAAGCGGAGAAGACCAAACTCGACTTCGCGTCCGTACTCCTCACCGTCCCCGCGTTCGGTGGCCTGGTCTACGGCCTGAGCCAGATCGGCGGCGGCCACGGCGGCCAGGCGGGTCCGGGCACCACCGCGATTGCTGCCCTGGTTATCGGCGTGGCCAGCCTCGCCGTGTTCGTCCTCCGCCAGCTCAGGCTGCAGAAGGCCAGCGCCCCGCTGCTGGACCTCCGCGCGTTCAACTTCCGCATGTTCACCGTCTCGGTCCTGCTGATGGTGGTGGCCATGATGGCCCTGTTCGGCGGCGTGATCCTGCTGCCGCTCTACCTCCAGGAAGTCCGCGGCCTGGGCTCCCTCGAAACCGGGCTGGCACTGCTCCCCGGCGGACTGGCCATGGGCCTCCTGGGCCCGGTCATCGGCCGGCTGTTCGACAAGGTTGGCCCGCTGCCCCTCACCGTTACCGGGTCCATCCTGATGGTCGTGACCCTTTGGCAGTTTTCAATGCTCGACGCCGGCACGGAAGTCTGGTGGATCGTCACCTTGCACGTGGGGCTGAGTTTCGGCCTGGCGCTGCTCTTCACGCCGGCGTTTACCACCGGCCTGAACCCGCTGCCGCCGCACCTGTACTCGCACGGTTCAGCGATCATGAGCACCACGCAGCAGGTTGCCGGCGCCGCCGGCACGGCGCTGCTCGTGTCCATCTTCGCCGTGGTGTCCGCGACGTCGGGACTCGTCGCCGGGATGAGCGCCGCCTTCATGACGGCAACAGTCATCGCCTTCGCCGCCGTCGTCCTTTCCGCGATGATGCGCAAAACCGAAGGTGCCGGCGCGGGCCACGGCGGGCACTGATCCCAACTG
>NZ_JARHXQ010000068.1:0-4360 GCF_029222765.1 Arthrobacter sp. Cr_A7
ATGCCGGGACGTGCCTTTTCCTGCCGCTTCTTGACCTTGAAAAGGGGCAGGCGTAGCTTACGGGTAGTCGTCGGCCCAAGGGTGTCCCAAGCTTCGCCCGGCAGCGTCGCCGGCAGGCGCATATTCGAGAATCACGCCGGTGCTGCGTGCTACCTGCATGCAGCACCAAGCGCATCCGGTCTCCTCCGTTGCTTCAGGGCCGTCAGGCCTGTTCCCGGGCTCTTCCGGGACCGCATCGGCTGCATCATGAACGTCCCGCACGGCCGGGGGATGCCGAGCCAAGTCCCCGAGCGGCCATGCCCGGGGCGAATGGAAGTCTCCATGGACAACAACGGATTCCAGGCCCTGCAGGAAAAAGTACGGGGCCAGGTCATCACTTCAGACCACCCCCACTACGACGCGTCACGGGCCGTCTACAACGGCATGATCGACAAACGTCCGGCCGCGATACTGCGGGTGTCGCAAGTCGCGGACGTCATCGCAGGAGTAAATTTCGCCCGCGACAACGGCATGGACCTCGCGCTGCGGGGCGGCGGTCACAGCGCCCCCGGGTTCGGAACCTGCGACGGCGGCCTGGTGCTGGACTTCGCCGACCGCACCGGCGTCCGGGTGGATCCTGCTGCCCGGACGGCCCGGGCTGAGGCAGGCACCACCTGGGCCGACTTCAACCACGCCACAAACGCGTTCGGGCTGGCAACAACCGGCGGCATTATCGGATCCACAGGTGTTGCTGGACTGACGCTCGGCGGTGGCATTGGCTACCTCGCCCGCAAGCACGGCCTGTCCTGCGACAACCTCGTATCCGCGGACGTGGTGACGGCGGACGGGAAGTTCCTCACGGCCAGCACCACCGAGAACGACGATCTCTTCTGGGCGTTACGCGGCGGCACCGGAAACTTCGGCGCCGTCACGTCCCTGGAATTCGCCCTGCACCCGGTGGACGTGGTCTACGGCGGTGTGGTGATCTACCTGCTCGTGCACGCTGAGGCTGTTGGGCAGTTGTACCGGGACTACATCGCCAAAGCTCCCGAAGACATGGGAATCTTCCTCGGATTCCACCAGGGTCCGCCGGTTCCCTTCCTGCCGGAGGAGCACCACGGCAAGCCCGTTGTAGTTGTGGTGGGCGGCTGGACAGGTCCCCACGATGAAGGCGAGCGGCAGTGGCAGCAGTTCCTGGATGTCGCCCCGGTCGCCGGGTCGTTTGTCGGCCCGCTCCCGTACCCGATGCTCAATACCTTGTTCGACCCGCTGCTCCCGAAGGGCCTTCAGGCATATTGGAAGGCGGAGTTCCTTCCGGAGCTGAGCGACGATGTGATCGGTGTTGCCCGGAAGTTCGGAGCCGGCGTGCCCAGTCCCCAGACCGCCAATCATTTCTACCCCATCAACGGTGCGGCGCAACGTGTGGGACAGGATGAGACTGCCTTTCCTTACCGGAATGCCAACTTCTCGGTAGCCATCGCCGGAATGTGGGAGTCCCCAGAGGACAACGCGGCCAACACGAGGTGGGTCAGGGACTACCACCAGGCCCTGCATCCTTATGGAGCCGGCGGGGGCTACGTGAACTTCCTTGATGCCGACGATCAGTCCAGCATCGAGGACAACTACGGCGGCAACTACGGCAGGCTGGCCAGGATCAAGGCGAAGTACGATCCCGGCAACCTGTTCCATATCAACCAGAACATCAAACCTGCGGCCTGAAACAGAGAAGAGCGTTTCCTCACCTCAGAGCGGGTCCGACGGCGGCAGGCACCTTGGGCGGGTCCTGCCGCTTGATGAGTGGTTACGTGTGCGTCCACTTCCCGTGGCCTACCCGTGGGTAACCGTTTACCTGGTCCTGTGAGGGTGGATGCGCCGGCTGGAACGGCCGGCAGCATTCACTCGACCCGGAGGACCTTCGTGTACTTGATTGCCAGACCGTCCAAGTTGCATCCCGCCCGGCCTGGGGCCCTGACCGCCAGCACCCTGGCCGTCATTGCCGCAGCGTCCCTGATGAACCCTTCTGCTAGCAACGCCGCCGAGTCCACCGATTGGGCCGCCACCGCCTACCGCGGAAGCGTGAATGTGGTGGAGGGGCCTGACGAGAACCAGCAGGCCATCGACGGCGTCGCCTTCGTGGACGAGGACCAGGACTCCGTGCAGGACGGAAACGAGCGCGGCCTGGCCGGGGTGACCGTATCCAACGGGCGTGACGTCACGAAGACCGACAGCCAGGGCCGCTACGAGCTGCCGGCCTTCGACAACATGACCGTCTTCGTGACCCAGCCCCGCGGCTACCAGGTTCCGGTGGACAGGGACAACGTGGCCCAGTTCTTCTACCACCACCTGCCGGCCGGCTCGCCGGAGCTGAAGTTCGGCGGCATCGAGCCGACCGGAGAGCTGCCGGACCAGGTGAACTTCCCGCTGGCCAAGAGCGGCCTGACCCAGTCGCCTGAACAGCACTGCGTCATCGGCGGCGACGTCCAGACCTACGACCAGGACGAAGTCGGATACGCCCGCACCGGC
This sequence comes from Arthrobacter sp. Cr_A7, assembly GCF_029222765.1. Lineage (NCBI taxonomy): Bacteria > Bacillati > Actinomycetota > Actinomycetes > Micrococcales > Micrococcaceae > Arthrobacter > Arthrobacter sp. Cr_A7. Next base: position 2,503 of record NZ_JARHXQ010000068.1, read on the forward strand.
GCCTTCGCTGACCTGGCCGCGCGGACGGACTATGCAGGCTGCGGGGCATTGTTTATTGGCGACGTGGTGGGCGATGACCTCTCGCTGTACCCGCAGACCCGGGAACTGGCCGGCATGCTGAACGGCCCGGCCCGGTTCCTCCCCGGCAACCACGATCTTGACTTCGATGCCACCAGCAGCGAGCACACGTTCGACACGTTCAAGGCCAACCTGGGGCCGGAGTACTACTCCTATGACGCCGGTAAGGCCCACGTCGTGGCCCTGAACACCGTGGAGTTCCCCACCAAGCTCCCGGCCGCTAAGGGCGACTACACCGGTTCGCTGGATGAGCAGCAGCTGGAATGGCTGCGCAATGACATCGCCCAGGTGCCGCAGAACCAGCTGATCGTCCTGGCAGCACACATCCCCCTGCTCGATTACGCCGACCAGGGCAGCAGCAAGCACCAGGTGGAGCAGGTCAAGGAGATCTACAAGATCCTCGAAGGCCGCGAGGTGGTCGCGCTGGGCGGACACACCCACAGCATCGAGAACCTCCGCGAAGGCGACTCCCTGGCAGGCTGGTCCGAACTGTTCGGCATCGACGCCCTGCCGTTCACCCACATCACCGCCGGCGCCATCTCCGGTGACTGGTACTCCGGACGCCAGACCGCCGAGGGCTACCCGCTCGCTTACCAGCGCGACGGCGGCCTGCCGGGCGTGCTGACGCTGGACATCAAGAACACCGAGTTCCAGGAGCGCTTCACGGTCCGCGGCGAGGACGAGTCACTGCAGATGTCCGTGGGCCTGAACACGCCGCGCTACCGCGAGTGGTACGCCCAGAACCTCGCTAAGAAGGGCAGCGCCCCCGAATTCACCGACCCGCTGACGGTCTCTCGGGAAGACCTGGCCAACACCACCTGGCTGACCACCAACTTCTGGATGGGCAGCACCGGCTCCACTGTGAAGGTGCAGCTCGACAGCGGCCAGAGGGTTGAGGCGGTCCGCACCCAGCAGATGCAGGGCGAAGGCCAGCTGGTGGGCGCTGAATGGTCCGACCCGGTCGCGGTTCAGGAGCAGCTGGTCAACGGCGGAAGCCTGGCCGACCGCATGATGCACCTGTGGCGGCTGCAGCTGCCCGCCGACCTGGCAGCCGGCGAGCACACCGCCACGGTCACCGCCACCGACGTCTACGGCCGGACCTTCACCGAGACCCTGACCTTCCAGGTCGCCGGATAAAGCCTCCGGTGGTTGAGCCTGTCGAAACCCCTGGTGATTACCACTGCACGTAGTCCGGCTGCTTAGCGGACACGAAAGCCCTGGCACGAGGAACCGTGCCAGGGCTTTTCCGCATTCAGCGCGGGAGGCCGGCCCTGATCTGGATGAGGGTGAGGTCCAGCAGCGGCGTCGGGACGTTGAGGTCGCGGGCCCGGCGCGCGAGGTCGCCGAGGATGTGCTCCGCTTCGGAAGGAAGCCCTGCGGTGAGGTCCCGGTACAGCGAGGAGGTGAAGGCCGAGCCCGGCTCGGTGAGGATTCCCACCGCCTGCGTGTGAGCGGCGTCGGAAACAGGATGCCCCGCCGCTGCGGCCACTGCTTCAGTTTCGCTGATGGCCTCCACGATCCTGGACTGCCCGCCGGCGTCGAGGATCCGTCCCACCGGGGCCCGGAACAGGCAGTTGACGATTCCCGCGGCCGCGATGAAGGCCCACTTATCCCACAGTGCGCCCATCACGTCGTCCACTACTGAGAAGTCGACGCCGGGTACGTCCAGAGCTTCGGAAACCTTTTGAGGGACAGGGTTTCCGTTCAGCCCGCCCACCATGAGGGAGGTCAGGGGCACCTGCTGGCGGACCACATCGCCGTCGAGCGTGGCGACGATCCG
>NZ_JARHXQ010000069.1:0-16352 GCF_029222765.1 Arthrobacter sp. Cr_A7
ATGCGGAAAGATCCGATCCGCTGGTGGTATCCGCGGCATTTGCCGCGGTGCAGCCGAAGGCCAAAAGCCCGCCGGCAAAGAGGGTGCCAAGCAGCCCCCGGTGAAGGTTGGAACTCATGATGATGTCTCCTGAAAAGTTGAAGTCGGGCGCTTGTCAGCTGCCCGTAGGGCCACGTTCTGCCAACGAAAGGGCAGACGGGACTCAACTAGTCAGGAGAGGAACCGGGGTCGTACGACACCGGTGAGGGGGCATGCTCAGTGGCTTCGCCGGCCAGGACAAGGCCATTGAAGGGAAGGTCAAAGCTAAAGGGGGTCAGCCACGCCGCTGAACCTGAGGACGCCGAAGAGGACGCGCCGCTGCCCGAGCCGGAGCCGGGAACAGCAGGGTTTTGCACAGGCACGGGCGAATGGTCGGCAGTGCCGGGCTGCTGTGCAGCCTGGCCAGCTCCGGTCAGCTCAGTCCATGGAAATACGGAAGTGCCAGCGAGGGATGCGACGCCAACAGCTATGGCCGGAGCACTGGGAACACCGGATGCGTCCGTGGAGGCGCTCCCTGCAGGAGTTGGTTCTTCCACTGATTCACTGACGGTTGCCCTGACCGCACCAAATACAGGGGCATCAGCTGCAACCTGGGACAACTCGTCGCCAATGCCCGTCCCGGGCAGATCAGGAACCCGAACGGGTAGAGGGGACGTGCCCGTCACAAGATCGGCAACTGGGTCCAGAACCGGCTCGAGGACGGGAACGGCCTCTGCAACCGGCGGAACAACCACTTCAACCACAGCTGTGGTGGCTCCATCAGCAACTTCGGCGATGGGAGCAGAAACAGCAGAAACCGTTCCGGCCGGAACCACATGGCTCACTACCGGAACGGAGGACACAAGGTTGTCGGCGAGCTTCGCGACGGGGGCCACCACAGGTTGAAGTAGCCCGGCCTTCGGCGCGGGTGCGGGAAGCGGCACGGGCACCGCCGAAGCAGGAGCCGGAGCGGCCAAAGCGGGCACCGGGGTGGCCACCTTGTCCGCCACCGAAGAGACTGAACTGGTTACACCGCCCACAAGGGACGTTGTATCCGAAAGGGCGTCAGCAGAGGCAGCTGTGGACGAAAGTGTCAGCCAGCTGACTGCGGCCGCCCCGGCAAGGAGTACTGGCCTGAGGACACGCCACGGGGAGCGAGCTTCACCCATGCGTACCACCCCCAGTACTGGTCCATTCGACGACGTCTACAGCGTAAGACTGGATGTTGCAGGAAGTCTAGAGCGAACTAAAACAATTCGACAAAAACGGTAATGGCAGAAGCCATCCACCACCATTACTGGCTCCGTATGTCATGTTCTTGACTCCGGTGCCACCGAAAACACCATGCTCAACTATCTTCCGTGGCTGTCGTTCGGGTACGTCACTCCGAGTTGGGCGCGGACGCCGTCAAAGAGACGCATGGTGTTCAGCGAATCTTCCAGGGGCATGACAGGACTCTCGGTCAGGCCCTGCTGAATACACCGCGTGACCTCGCGAAGTTCGTAGGTGTACCCCTTGCCCACCACGTCGAATGCTTCCGTCCGGCGCTCCTCCCACCCCTTTGCGACGGTAAGTTCGCGCGGGTTGTTGATGGATCCCACGCTCTGCAGGAAGCCGAGGCTTCCCGCAACGGTGGCGATGCGCGGGCCGTGGGACAGCAGCGACGAGGTGAGCTGGACCTGGGCTCCGTGGTTGTAACCCAGGGTCATGGCGTTCTGCGCGTCGACGCCGTCGTCGTTCAGGAACCCGGTGGCGCTGACGGTTTGCGGGAAGCCAAGGGTTCCGAGCGCCCACAGCAGCGGGTAGACGGCGATATCGAGCAGCGCCCCACCGCCGTCCTGCCGGGCCCAGAGCCTGGAGGTGGGGGAGTACGGTGCAGGGAAGCCGAGGTCGGCGCTCACCCAATGGATGTCGCCGAGTTCGCCGGATGCGGCAATGTCGAACGCGCGCTGCATGCTGGGCAGGAAACGGCTCCAGACCGCCTCCATCAGGAAGAGCTTCCGGCTGCGGGCGACGTCGATGAGTTCGGCGGCCTCGCGCGCGTTGATGGTGAAGGCCTTCTCGCAGAGAACGTGCTTGCCGGCGTTCAGTGCGGCGAGGACTATTTCATGGTGCTGCGCATGGGGAGTCGCGACATAGACAACATCCACCGCCTCATCGGCGAGCAGCCGCTGGTAGCCGCGCAGGCCGCCGTCGTCCCCGTACGCCTTGGAAAAGTCGTAGGCAACGGCAAAAGCGTCCGCGGTATCCTGCGCTCGGGAACTGACGGCGTACAGCTCTGCGTCGGCCAGCAATGCGAGGTCCTGGGCGACGGAACGGGCGATGCCGCCGGTGGCGATGACACCCCACCGCAATGTCTTGCCGGTGGCGGAACGTGGATCCGTGTCGGACTGGCTGGACAGCCACGGTTTGGCGATGGGCGCACTCATGGTCCCCATCCTCTCACCGTCGGTGGGTGGGCGTTGGTGATTAGGCCGTGGCAGCCATGGCAGTACGGTCGCGTACCGGCTCCTCGGTCAGCTTGCCCTGCTGCAGCCTGAAGCGGCGGTCCGTCTTGTTGAGCAGTGACTTGGTACAAGCTGTGTTTGGGCTGTGAAGAACTCTTGACAGCTGAGTCACACGACGCGTAAGTATTAAGTGACTTCTAGAAACCGCTTTCTCGAAGGAACGATCTTCCCCCTTTATCCGAACCCACCGAGGCATGTGGGCTGTTTGGCATGCCGGAAAAAAGGCCAATGACGTCCCAAATTCGTACTACCGCACGCCCTATTACTTTCGGCAGACTGCGCCGAACCGCAGGCATCGCCGCTTCAGCATCTGTTCTGGCACTCGCCGCGGGCCTGGCCTCCATCTCTCCCGCAACTGCCAGCTCTGCCCCTACCGGCGGAGGCATCATTCGCCCGGACGATGCTGCACCCACCGGCTGGGCCGCCGTCGGACGCGCCACGAACGGCGGGGCAGGTGCACCGGCCGAAAATCGATACGAGGTCAGCACGCTGGCGGGCCTTAAGGCCGCATTGGCCAACCACGGCGACCCAACCGCAGCCAAAATCATCTATATCAACGGAACTATTGACGGGAACCAGACACCGGACGGCCGCATCCTCGGCGAGCAGGACTACGCCGCTGGATACGACATCCACAAGTACATGTCCTGCTTCGGCCCGGAGGGCAAGGTATGGGAGCGACCAGACCTTTGACTACTGCAAAAAGCAGCGCCAGCTGCGCCAGACCGGCAGCAACAACATGAAGCGGCAGATCGAAGTTAGCCTGCCCAGCAACACGACGCTGATCGGCGTGGGCGCTGATTCCGGATTTGTCGGGGCCAACATCGTCATCCTGAGTGCCACCAACGTGGTGATGCGCAACCTGAGCGTGGAGGCGCCCGTGGACTTCTTCAGCACCTGGTCGCCGGATGACGGGGACGGCGCCTGGAACGCCCGCTTCGACGCCGTCTCCTCCGTGACCTCCGACCATCTCTGGATCGACCACGTCCGGCTCAGCGACGGCCGGTACCCGGACAGTGAGGCCCCGCTGGGACCGAACGGCAAGCCCGCCAACCGGCATGACGGCCTGCTGGACCTGAAGGACGGCACCGACTTTGTGACCATCTCCAACAGCAAGCTGGCCAACCACGACAAAACCATGCTGTTGGGATCCGGTGACGAACACGTGGACAAGGACGGTGGCAAGCTGCGCGTCAGCTACATTGGGAACCACTTCGAGAACATCCAGCAGCGCGGGCCTCGCGTGCGCTTCGGCCAGGTCCACGTCCTTAACAACTACTTCGTGGGCAGCACGGACCACCCTCAATACCCCATGGTCAGTGAAGGTCAGGGCGGGAACAGCTACTTCCTTGGCGCGGGATACGAGTCCCGGATCTTCTCTGAGGGCAATGCGTTCGATTACTCCGGACCCGGTGCCGATCCCACCGTCATGGTGAGCAGCTACAACGGGCATCGCTTCAGCGACACCGGCTCCTGGTTCAACGGAGCCGATGCGGACCTGAACTCGGTGGCCCGGGCGTCCTTCGAGCAAAACCGGGCAGAGGCTCTGGCGGAAGCAGAACTTTCCGGCACGTCCGCCCCCGACTGGACCGGCTGGGACTTCACCACCGACGTCGGCTGGAACCCCGCGGACGCCTACAGCTACAAAGCCTTCACCACGCCGCAGTCAGTCCGGAACCACGCGCTGCAGTTCACTGGCCCCGGTGTGCTGACGGTCAAGCGGTAATTCCGCCCACGTTCCAACAGACGCAGGGAAGCCCGGTCCCTTACTGATGTGCTCAGAAAGGGACCGGGCTTCTCGCGTGGAGTTGGCTACTTGGTGATCGGGCCGAGTACCGGATCGTCGGTGTAGGCAGTCTTCACGTTCGCGGAGGTAACGATGACCGGCTCCAGCAGGTAGGCCGGGACTGTCTTGACGCCGTTGTTGTAGGAATCCTTGTCGTTGATTTCCAGCTCCTTGCCGGCCTGGAGGTCTTTCGCCATGGTGATGGCGTGCTCAACGAGCTTGCGGGTGTCCTTGTTGATTGTGGAGTACTGCTCGCCAGCCAGGATCGACTTGACCGACTCTACTTCGGAGTCCTGACCGGTGATCACAGGGGTCGGCTTGCCGGCGGCCTTGACGGACGTCAGGATCGAGCGGGCCAGGAGATCGTTGGGTGACAGGACGCCGTCCAGGGATTCTGTGGTGTAGTTGCCGCTGAGCAGGGTGTCAGCGCGGCGCTGGGCGTTCTCGCCCTTCCAGGCCTGGGTGACAGCCTGCTCGAAGCTGGTCTGGCCGGAGAGAACCTTGAGGGTGCCATCGTCAATCTTCGGCTTCAGGACGCTCATGGCGCCATCAAAGAAGACCTTTGCATTGGCATCGTCGGGGGAACCGGCGAACAGTTCGATGTTGTAAGGGCCGTTCGGCTTCTTGGCCTTCAGGCCTTCCAGCAGCGCCTGGCCCTGGAGTTCGCCCACCTTGAAGTTGTCGTAGGCGACGTAGTAGTCCACGTTCTCGGTGTTCAGCAGCAGGCGGTCGTACGCGATGATGGTGGCGCCGGCATCCTTGGCCTGCTTCAGCTGCGTGCCGAGCTGGGTGCCGTCGACAGCGCCCACGATGAGGACCTTGGGGTTCTTCGTGATCATGGCGCTGATCTGGTTCTGCTGCTCGGAAACGCCGGCGTTGGCGAACTGGACGTCAGGCTTGAACCCGGCATCGCTGAGGCCGTCATTGAACAGCTTTTCGGCGAGGACCCAGTTTTCACTGGTCTTCTGGGGAAGTGCGACGGCGATGGCGGCGTCCTGTTCGAACCCGCCGGCGCCTTCGGTCCCGCCACCCGTGGTGGGCTCGGAGCGGCCGCAGCCCGTCAGCGCCAGTGCTGCGATGGCAGCTACCGCTGCTGCCTTTCCTGCTTTACCAGACATTCTCATTGTTGGTTCTCTTTCTCTGTAGTGGTGTAACGCTGTTCAGGCTGCACGGCTCAGGCTTCCCTGGCGATGGCTTCCTTGGTGGAGGTGGTCTCGTCGGGCTGAAGCGGGTTGCTGGGTCCGCCGCCGGCACGGCCGCCGCCGATGTTCTTCATCAGCATGCCGATGAGCGACTTTTTGCCTTGGCTCTTGTTGTAGACGTCGAAGGCAACGGCGATCAGGAGCACGAGGCCCTTGATGATCTGCGTGAGGTCGGCGCCGATGCCGAGGAGCTGCAGGCCGTTGTTCAGCACAGCCATCACCAGGCCACCGATGATGGACCCCACTACGGTGCCCACGCCGCCGGTGACAGCGGCGCCGCCGATGAAGACTGCGGCGATGGCGTCCAGTTCCCAGCCGACGCCGTCGAACGGGCCAGAGGCGGTGGAGCGGCCGACGAAGATCATGCCGGCCAGGCCGGCCAGGATGGACATGTTCATCATGACCAGGAAGTTGACCTTTTTGGACTGGACGCCGGAAAGTTCGGCCGCGTGGCGGTTGCCACCCACGGCATACACATGCCGGCCGAGGATGGTGCGGGAGGAGATAAAGCCGTAGACCAGGACCAGGACCGCGAGGATCAGGCCGGGGATGGGGAAGGAGGTGCCCGGACGGCCGGTGGCGAACAGGTATGTGGCGTACAGGATGGCGCCGCCGATCAGGACCAGCTTGAGGGCAGTCACCCACATTTCGGGGACTTCGGCACCGAGAGCCTTGGCACGTGCCCGGGAGCGGAGTTCGCCGACGACGACAAATGCGGTGGCGGCGATGCCCAGCAGGAGCGTGAGGTTGTTGAATCCGGTGTCGGGTCCCACCTCGGGGAGGTAGCCGGCGCCCAGGTACTGGAAGTCGTTGGGGACCGGGATGGTGTTGGACTTGCCCACGAACTGGTTGAAGCCGCGGAACAGGAGCATGCCGGCCAGCGTCACGATGAAGGCCGGGATTCCCACGTACGCCGTCCACCAGCCTTGCCAGGCTCCGATCAGCGCACCAAGCAACAGCCCCAGCAGTACGCCCGCGTACCAGGGGATGCCCCAGTCGCGGATGGCCAGGGCAACGGTGACGCCCACGAACGCGGCCACGGAACCTACGGAGAGGTCGATGTGCCCGGCGATGATCACCAGGACCATGCCGATGGCCAGGATCAGGATGTAGGAGTTGCCGTTGAAGAGGTTGATGACGTTGCCGGGGGTGAGGGTGCGGCCGTCGGTGGCGATCTGGAAGAAGATGATCAGTGCAACCAGGGCGAAGATCATGCCGAATTGGCGGGTGTTGCCGCCAAACAGCTTTTTGAGGGCGTTCATGGTGTCAGTCCTTGTGTCCGGAAGGTTCTGGAGTGATCCAGAGGGTCAGGCGGCTTCGGCTTTGCGGGCGGAGGTCATCAGTTTCATCAGGCTTTCCTGGCTGGCCTCTTCTTTGGTCAGGACACCGGTAACGGCGCCTTCGAAGATCGTGTAGATGCGGTCCGAGAGGCCCAGGAGTTCGGGGAGCTCCGAGGAGATGACGATCACTCCCTTGCCCTGGTTGGCGAGCTGCTGGATGATGCCGTAGATCTCGTACTTGGCCCCGACGTCGATGCCGCGGGTTGGCTCGTCCAGGATCAGCAGGTCGGGGTCCGTGAACATCCATTTGGCGAGGACCACCTTTTGCTGGTTGCCGCCGGAGAGCTTGGCCACGCCTTCCTCAACCGAGGGGGTCTTGGTCCGGAGCGACTTGCGGTACTGCTCCGCGACCGTGAATTCCTGGTTCGGGTCCACCACGGAGTTGCGGCTGATTTTGCGCAGGTTGGCCGCCACGGTGGTGGTCTTGATGTCATCCAGAAGGTTCAGTCCTAGGGACTTGCGGTCCTCGGTAACGTAACCGAGGCCGGCGTCGATGGCCTGGCGGACCGACTTGAGGGTGATCTCCTTGCCGTCCTTGTAGATGTGGCCGTTGATGAACCGGCCGTAGGACCGGCCGAAGACTGACCGGGCCAGTTCGGTGCGGCCGGCGCCCATGAGCCCTGCGAAGCCGACGATTTCGCCCCGGCGGACGAAGAAGCTGGAGTTTTTGCAGACCAGCCTGTCCTGGACGTTGGGGTGGGCCACGGTCCAGTCCTTGACCTCGAAGAACACTTCTCCGATCTTGGGCGTGTGGTCCGGGAAGCGTGATTCCAGTGTGCGGCCCACCATGCCCTTGATGATCCGGTCCTCATCCACCCCGTCAGCCTTCACGTTCAGCGTCTCGATGGACTTGCCGTCCCGGATGATGGTGATGGAGTCGGCGATCTGCTCGATCTCGTTGAGCTTGTGCGAAATGATGATGGACGTAATGCCCTTGGCCTTCAGGCCGAGCATCAGGTCCAGCAGGTGCTGGGAATCGGATTCGTTCAGCGCGGCGGTGGGCTCGTCCAGGATGAGGATTTTCACGGACTTGTTCAGGGCCTTGGCGATTTCGACCAGTTGCTGCTTGCCGACGCCGATTTCCTTGATGGGGGTGTCCGGGTCCTCACGGAGGCCCACGCGGGCCAGCAGGTCAAGGGACCGCAGGCGGGCTTCGGCCCAGTTGATGACACCCCGCTTGGTGGGTTCGTTGCCCAGGAAGATGTTCTCCATGATGGAGAGTTCCGGGATCAGCGCCAGTTCCTGGTGGATGATCACGATGCCGGCGTGTTCGCTGGCCCTGATATCCCGGAACTGCTGTACCTGGTTCTGGTAGACGATGTCGCCGTCGTAGCTTCCGTACGGGTACACGCCGGAAAGAACCTTCATCAGGGTGGACTTGCCGGCACCGTTCTCGCCGCAGATCGCGTGGATCTCGCCCGCCTTCACCCGCAGGCTCACGTTGTCCAACGCTTTGACGCCGGGGAATTCCTTGGTGATGGACCGCATCTCCAGGATGATCGGTTCCGTTTGCGTGGTCTGGGACGCCATATGCCCTAACCCTCCAATGCAATGACTTCTTTGTCCGGCCGGCAAAGCGCAGGGCCGTCTGATCCAAAAGTAAACTGGATCACAGCAGTTGTCGTCAAGTCTTTAACGCAATTGCTGGATAACGAAACGGTCTAGGTCTTCCGGATCCCGGCGTGCTGGAAGACCAGGGCCGCGGCGCCCAAAGCTTCCGCACGGTCTCCAAGGGAGGACATGGTGAGTGTTGTGGTCTCCCCGATGACGGGGACGGCATGCCTGACCAGGCCGCGCCGGATGGGTTCCAGCAGGAGGTCGCCCAGCCCGGCCAGCGGTCCTCCCACCACGATCACTTCAGGGTTGATGAGGTTGGCCACGTTGCCCAGGGCGCGGCCGACAGAGAGGCCTGCGTCGTCCACGACGCGGAGCGTGGCAGGGTCCCGGCTGAGGGCTTTCCTGACGATGTCCGCAGGCGTGAGTGGCCGGTCCTCGCCGCGGCTGAGGAGTTCGATCATGGTGGTGGTGGAGGCGATGGTTTCCAGGCAGCCGCGGTTGCCGCATCGGCACACGAGGCCCTGTTCATGGATGGTTGCATGGCCGATTTCACCGGTGATGCCGACGTTCCCGTAGTAGGGGGCGCCGTTGAGGATCAAGCCCGCACCGATGCCTGATCCGATCTTCAGGAACAGCAGGTTGCTGACCCCGGTGTGCTGCCCCCAGGTCACCTCGGACCACGCGCCCAGGTTGGCGTCATTGTCAATAAACACGGGGATTCTCAAGGTTTCCTCAAGGTACTGGAGGATGTTGATCCCCACCCACTCAGGAAGGATGGCACCCTGCGCAACCGTCCCCGTCCGCCTGTCGATCGGCCCGGGAATTCCGACGCCGGCACCCACCACGGCTGACCGGTCAATGCCACTTTCGCGCAGCAGTTTGTCCAGCAGGACCACCGACGCCTGGATGCCCTCTTCTGCCTGGTGGCCGAGGGGGAGCATGACGGATTCCTCCGCAATGACGTGGTAGCTCAGGGAAGCCAGCACCACCCGGAGGTGGCGCCGGCCGAAGTCGATTCCCACAGCCACCGCCCCGTTGCTGTTGAGCCTGACGTTGAGTGCCCTCCGGCCCGAGCTGGTGATCGGTTCGGTGGAGGCCAGTCCGGAATCCAGCATGATTTTGACGATGTTGGAGACGGTGGCGGTGGAGAGTCCCGTCTGCCTGGCCAGCTCGGCCTGGGTGGAGGGTCCGCCCATGAGGGTCTCGATAATCCGTTGCTGGTTCAGCTGCCGCAAGGCGGACTGTGAACCGGGATTTTTCGGCTTGCTCCTCGTTGAGCGCGGGGTTGCGGACATGCTAAGAAGATTGCCCTATCGCTCACCTTGGAGTCAAGAAGTTAACGCATAAGGCATGCCAGGGCCGGTGATGGACGCCGGGACAATGTGGCCAGCTATTCGGCAAGTGAGGTGCAAATGGCCCCGAAAAGCGTCGCGGCCGCTGGCTACGCTGGTTGTAAGGCCCCGGCGAGGGGCCGCCCCAACGACGGAAGGTGGTAGCAGTGCTGCTGGCACTCCTGCAGGCGAACGCCGCGGTCCTTGATCCCGAAGCCAATTGTTCCGTCATTGACGCCGCTGCCCGCTCCGCGTCAGCGGCCGGCGCTGAAGTCCTGGTAACCCCGGAGCTCTTCCCGGTGGGATACGCTCCGCGCCGCGTCCGGGCCGGGCTGGATCCGGCACTCCTGCCGGTGCTCCACGAACGGCTCGCGGACATCGCCCGCCGAAACAGCATCGCGCTGGTGTACAGCCTTCCCCGCATCACCCCTGAGGGGGACTGGCAGATCAGCGCCACTCTTGTGGATACCGATGGCAGCAGCCTGCTCAGCTACGGCAAGGTTCACCTGTTTGGCCCGGATGAAAGGGCGGCCTTTACCCCGGCAACGGAACGCCCCGCCGTCGTGCACTTCCATGGGATACCGACGTCGATGGTGATTTGTTATGACGTGGAGTTTCCCGAAGCCGTGCGTGCCGCGGCTGCGGGCGGCGCTGAACTGCTGCTGGTCCCCACAGCCCTGGCCCACGGATTCGACGACGTTCCCCAGGTGCTGCTGCGGGCCAGGGCGCTCGAAAGCCAGGTCACCATCGCCTACGCCAACCACTCAGGCATTGAGGATGACTGCCGCTTCCTGGGCGGCAGCGTGATCGCCGGTCCGAACGGGAAGCTGCTGGCCGCAGCCGGGGAAGCGCCTGAGCTGCTCTTCGCCGAGGTGGACCCGGATGCAGCCCGGCGTGAGCGGACCACCGTGCCGTACCTGGCCGAGCGCCGCCCGGACCTCTACCGGTCCTGGGACGCCTGACCGCCGCCCGCCACCTCAACCTCATCCGCAGGCGCTGCGGCGTCGACAAACTGCAGGGCAATCCACAACTCGGCCCGGGCTGACGCCTGCCCCAGGTCCATGTCCAGGAGCTCCGCCAGGGCGTTGATCTGGCGGCGGACGCTGTTCCGGTGCAGGCCCAGGTCCTTTGCCGTGGCGTCCCAGTTACCGTTGGCGGCCAGCCAGGACCGGAGGACCTGGAGCTGGGAGTCCCGACGGTCGGGCTCCTGGTCCAGAACCGGTGCCAGGAGCCGGGCGGCCAGCATGGCGCCGGCATCGCCGCCCAGTAAGCCAGTGACGGACCACGTCAGTTCCTCTTCCCGCACAGACTTGCCGGTAGCCGAGGCCCTGGGGCGCAGCGCCGTGGCACTGCGGTAGGCCGCGGCAAGACCCGGGAGTTCCGCGGGCTGCCCGACCACGAGCCGCCAGCCCAGCTGCTCCACCTCCGCCAGCAGCTGCTCATCCACCTTCAGCCGCGTTACCGCAGCGAACCCGTACCCCGTCAGCTCCACCATCTTCGTGTCGAACAGCCGCCGCCACTGGAGCAGCTCCCGGACCGGCCCGTCGGCGGCAGCTGCAGGATCAGTCCGAATGCCCTGCACCACCCGGACCGGCCCGGTCCGGGTTCCGGAAACACTTTGCGCCAACAGATCCCTCATGGCGTTCAGCTCCCTGTTGTTGCCCCCGGCCAGGCTTTCGGGGTGCAGCAGCAAGGCGGTGGCCAGCTGGCTCGGCGCCAGCGAACCGCTGGTCCGCTGCCGGACCAAGAGTTCCAAAAGGCCAACCACAGAGGAGACCACGTTGTTCTGAGCGGGGGTGAGCGGCTTGTCCGCGCCCAGCACCAGGCCGCCGAGCGTTGCGTCCCTGCTGCTCCGCAGGGGATGGCCGAACACCAGCGCCGAGCCGGGTATATCGAATGCCTCTGTTTCAACGCGCGGGCCGCTTCCCGCCAGGAGCCTCTTGAGCAGGGGCTGAAGTGCGGAAAGTTCGACGGCGGCACCCGCCCGGGCGCGCGCCCTCCCGTCTGCTCCGGCCAGCACAGCCCACACCGGAACCCGCTGGGTGAGGGCCGCCAGCAGCTCATGCTCGGGCCGGGCCGAAAGGACGGCCCGCATCAGGTGCCGGTTGGTTTCTGCCAACTGCCTGAACACCTGGGCGTTGCCGGATTCCAGCAGCTTGGAGAACTCGAGTCCGAGGGCGGCGAACGGGACGCTGGCGGGCACTTCGACCAGGGTGAGGCCATGCTCGCGGCACGCGGCCACAAGATCGCCGGGCACAGCATCGTAGTAGGGTTCCAGGCCGAACCCCAGTGCTGCAACCCCGGCAGCGACAAGCCGGCGGACGTAGGCGTCGGCCCCGCTGGCGCGGCTCCTGCCGCGCTCGCCGCCTGCGGTGCCGCCGCCGTCGTTCCTTTCACTGCTGCCGCCGCGGAAAGGCAGGCCGGCGGTCAGTACAAACTCCCCGTCCAGCAGGTACGGCGTGGGATCTTCCAGCTCGCTCGGTTCCACCCAGCGCAGGGGAGTGTGGCCGTTGCCGGCATCGTGCACCACGGCCACCGCCGGAGGCAGCGCGGCCAGGAACTGTCCCAGTGTCACTGCATCCAGCTGAGGGGCTGAATCATCGGCGGGGGCACTGATGGCTGGTGCATTGCGTCTCATGACCAATGACTATAGGTCACTTTGCACACCTCTGAGATACGGCTCACACCCCTACGATGGGGGAGGGGAAACCAGTTCAACCACTCACCGACACGAACGGACGTCAACGATGACTGTGCCTACACTCTCCGGCCAGGCTACGGCCCGCCCGGCCGGCCGTCCCACCCTCGGCGCGCAGCTGCTGCGCCGCAAACCGATCGCCCAAATGGTCAGCGAGGCTGACTCCAGCCAGGGCGGGCCCCGCCTGGTCCGGAGCTTTGGCGTCCTGCAGCTGACCATGATCTCCGTGGGTGCGACGCTGGGCACCGGCATCCTGGTGATCCTGGGCGAATCCGTCCCGCTGGCGGGACCTGCCATCTGGATCTCCTTCGCCATCGCCGGCCTCGCTGCCCTGCTGTCAGCGGTCTCCTACGCCGAGATGGCGGGCCTGGTTCCGGTGTCGGGCTCAAGCTACTCCTACACCTACGCCACCATGGGCGAGGGGATGGCATGGATCTGCGGCTGGTGCCTGGTGCTGGAATATGCAGTGTCCGTTGCGGCCGTTGCTGTCGGCGCCGGACAGTACGTGAACGAAGCCCTGTCCGTGTTCGGCTCGGTGCTGCCGGACGCCTTCTCCCAGCCGCCGGGCGACGGCGGAATGGTCAACATCCCCGCCATGGTGATCGTGGTGCTCGCCACCGTCCTCCTGGTCCGGGGCGCCAAGGAGAGCGCCTGGATCAACACCTCCATCGTGGTGGTCAAGGTAGGAATCCTGCTCTTCTTCTGTGCCGTCGCCTTCAGCGCCTTCAACGCCGGAAACTTCGAGCCGCTGCTGCCCATGGGAGCCGCTGGCGTCTCGGCCGCAGCTTCACGCGTCTTCTTCTCCTACATCGGCTTCGACGCCGCCTCCACCGCGGGCGAAGAAGCACGCAACCCCAAGCGGGACCTGCCGCGCGCCATCATGCTCTCCATGCTGATCGTCACCACCATCTACGTCCTGGTGGCCGTGGCCGCGATCGGCGCCCGCCCCTGGGGCTGGTTCGACGGAACCGAAGCGGCCCTGGTGAAGATCCTCGAAGAGACCACCGGACAGCCCTGGATTGCCCTGGTCTTCGCGGTCGGCGCCGTCCTCGCCATCGCCAGCATCGTCCTGACGGTCCTCTACGGCCAGACCCGCATCCTGTTGTCCATGGCCCGCGACGGCCTCATCCCCGCGATCTTCGGCCGCGTCTCCCGCCGGACCGGCACCCCGGTGGCCGGTACGCTCCTGGTGGGAACCGCCGTCGCGCTCACCGCCGGACTGGTCCCGCTGGGTGCACTGGCGGACGCCACCAGCATCGGCACCCTGTTCGCGTTCGCGCTGGTGAATGTTGCGGTCATCTACCTCCGCCGGACGCGTCCGGAACTGGAGCGGACCTTCCGGGTGCCGTTCTTCCCGCTCACGCCGATTCTCGGCGCCCTGATGTGCGGCTACCTCATGGCAAACCTCGGAGCCGACACTTGGATGACCTTCGCCGTCTGGATGCTGGTGGGCCTGGCCGCCTACTTCGGCTACGGACGCCGGAACTCCAGGGTGGCGGCGCTGGGCAACGAGGAATACCTTGAGTTGTCCGCCCGGTCCGCCACGACCCAACCCGCCACGCCCCAAGCCTCCAAGTCCTGACCCTCCACAGCAACCCATCGACGCCCCGAACCAACAAAGGCAGACACTTCCATGACCATCGCCACCGAACTTCCGGCCTCCGATCCGTCCAGTACGTCCTCCCTGGCGCCGGGCGTGCCTGGCCGGCGTCCCGGAGAGCAGACGGCGCCCATCACCATGCTCAACCCGGACTTTCCGTTCAGCTACGACCACTACCTGGCACACCCGGACGGGCTGGGCTCGCTGCCGGCCGAGATGCTCGGAACCGAGGTTGCCGTTATTGGTGCGGGACTGTCCGGCCTGGTCACGGCGTATGAACTGATGAAGCTGGGACTGCGTCCGGTGGTGTACGAAGCCGACCGGATCGGCGGGCGCCTCCGTACAGCCGCCTTCCCCGCCGCGCCGGGCGTGGTGGCGGATCTGGGCGGCATGCGCTTCCCGGTCTCCGGCAGGGCCTTCTACCATTACGTGGACCTGCTGGGCCTGGACACCCAGGAATTCCCCAACCCGCTCGCCGACGCTACCTCCAGCACCGTGATCGAACTGGCCGGGCAGAAGCACTATGCGGAAAAGCCGAGCGACCTTCCGCCGTTCTTCCGCGAGGTTGCGGACGCCTGGAAGGCGGCCGTCAATGACGGTGCCAAGTTCGCGGAGATGCAGGATGCCATCCGTGCCCGGGACACGGCCCGGATCAAGGAACTCTGGAACGAACTGCTGCCACTGATGGACGAGCAGACCTTCTACGGGTTCATCGCCGCCAGCGAGTCCTTTAAGAAGGCGGGGTTTGCGCACCGCGAAGCGTTCGGACAGGTTGGCTTCGGCACCGGCGGATGGGACACCGACTTCCCCAATTCCATCCTGGAGATCCTGCGCGTGGTCTATACGGACGCAGACGACCAGCACCGCCTCATCAGCGGGGGAGCGCAAAGGCTGCCCGAGGCACTCTGGCAGCATTCGCCGTCGGACATGCGGCACTGGCCGGAGGGAACGTCCCTGTCCTCACTGCACTCCGGTTCACCCCGCGGGGCGGTCGGAAAAATCAGCCGCGACCCGGACGGGAACCTGCGGGTCCGTGAACGCTGGGGCCGCGAAGCCAGCTACCCCGCGGTGGTGACGACGTGCCAGTCCTGGCTGCTGTCCACCCGGATCCACACCGAGGAGGCCCTGTTCCCGGCCGAGCTGTGGACCGCCATCGAGCGCTCGCACTACATGCAGTCCTCCAAGACCTTCGTGATGGTGGACCGGCCGTTCTGGAAGGACATCGATCCGGAGACCGGCAACGAGGTCCTGTCCATGACCCTGACGGACCGCCTCAACCGGGCGACGTACCTGCTGGACAACGGGCCGGACCAGCCCGCCGTCATCCTGCTGTCCTACACATGGAACGACGACGCCCTGAAGTGGCTCGCGCTGGACGCCGATGAGCGCGTGGAACTGATGCTGCACTCGCTCGAGCAGATCTACCCCGGCGTGGACATCGCCAGCCACATCGTGGGCCAGCCCATCACCGTGTCCTGGGAAGCGGATCCCAACTTCATGGGCGCCTTCAAGGCCAACCTGCCGGGACACTACCGCTACCAGCAGCGGCTCTTCACGCACTTCAAGCAGGATGCCCTGCCTGAATCCCAGCGCGGCATCTTCCTGGCCGGCGACGACGTGTCCTTCACCGCCGGCTGGGCCGAAGGGGCAGTGACCACTGGCCTAAACGCAGTGTGGGGCGTCGTGAACCACCTGGGCGGCTCTTCCGCGCCGGGCAATCCGGGGCCGGGCGACCTGCTGGACGCGATCGGGCCCATCTCGTTGGACTAGGAGTGCAGCTCCCGGTGCGCTGCGGCCAGCTCAACGTACCGGGAAGCGTTGGCGCGTACGCCGTCGTACTCCTCGTCGCTCAGTTCGCGGCGCACTTTGCCGGGAACGCCGGCCACCAGTGAGCGGGGCGGCACAACCGTGCCCTCAAGGACGACGGCGCCGGCCGCCACGAGCGAGCCGGTGCCGATCACTGCGCCGTTGAGGACGGTTGCGCCCATGCCGATGAGGCAGTCGTCCTCCACCGTGCAGCCATGCACGACGGCGGCGTGCCCCACGCTGACCCGTTCGCCCACCGTGCAGGGGAAGCCGGGATCGGCGTGCAGCACCACGTTGTCCTGGAGGTTGCTGCCAGCCCCGACGGTGATGGCCGCGGTGTCGGCCCGGACGGAGACGCCGTAGAAGGCGCTCGATTCGGGGCCCAGGTTGGCGTTGCCGATGATCGAGGCCGTGGGGGCGACGAAAGCTGAATCGTGGACAGCGGGCGAGTTGCCGGCGAAGGGGTACAGGGGAGCCATGGGCCCAGCCTAGGGCATCCCCGCGCAG